>NZ_AZRM01000035.1 GCF_002895605.1 Petrotoga miotherma DSM 10691 | reverse complement strand
ATTCCCTGATTGACGTTTTCTCCAAGTCAGTCCTGCAAACTTAGCCAACTTATCATGGGATTGAAAGGAAGCTATCGTACCTATCTCACTGATGATACCAGAGGAGATAACAGGACCGATACCGTTGACAGAGATGAGTGATTGATATTGGCTGGGATTAAGCCCTTTTACCGTTTTTTCAATAGCCTTATCAACGGTTTCTATTTCCTTTTCCAAGGCTTTTATTACGTTTAAAGAAGAAGAGATAGCGATATTCAAAGGTTCATAAGCCATTTTATCCAATCTGTACGAATTCTTGGCTGCTTGTTTAAGAAGTGTTGCAACCTTTACGGGATCTTTGAATCTGTTTTTACTTTTTTTAATAACGAACTGAGTTAAATCATCGATGGATTTGTAAACTATCTCATCCAAAGAGTAGAACTCAGTCAAAGCAGCACAAGATGTAGCACCATATATATCGGAAAAGGGCTTATCCCTATTATTCACAGCCAATTCACTGAATTTCAAATAAATGTTGGAAAGCATCCAATTCTTTTCAGAAACGAGTGTATGAACTAAATGGAACCTATGGCGTGTAAGTCTTTGTAAAGCCAAAAACTGAGAACCACGCCAAGGGGAAGAAGAAATCTTGCCACATCTAGCGAAATCGGCTATGACGTAAGCGTCCAAATGATCTGTTTTATCGATATCGACAAAAGTCTTTTTGTAATTGGCTGTAGTTTTTGGATTAAGCTGGTACACAAGAGGTTTAAAAGGCAAAAGTTTCTTATTAGTTGACAGGAAATTGGCTATGTGAGTACTGTAAAAAGAAGTAGCTTCCAAAGCGATAACGACATAATCAAGGTTGTTAGAAACAAGGCAATTGGAGATAGCCTCAGCAATGTATTCAGCACCTATTCTGTTATTTTTAGTATCAAAATCAAGGAGTTTATTGTTTTGGAAATCAATTGCACAAACTGTATTAGTTAGAGAACTCACATCGATACCGACAAACAAAGTAGATAAAACGTCGTAATTCATAGTTATTTCACCACCTTTCGAAAAAAGATAAAGGATGAAAGAAAGAGATGCCCTAATCTTAGCAGCCAAAGGCAACCTCGCGCTCTATGAGCATCCACCAATGAAAAATAGCCTTGCTGATGGCCTAATCAAGGGTGATGCAGTAATCGGTTAGCAAGTTGACTGCTAAGTCAGGAAACAAGCTTTTTAGGCAACGGCCAAAAGGCCTTGCAGGGGGGCAAGGAATCTTCCCTCGCTAATCATCCTGGTACTATTTTAGCATTAGGGCATCTCTTTACAAAAGAAATAATAAAAAAGATCAAAAGACAGATTTTTAGTACCATTTTTTAAGTTTCATAACTATACATATTATACGAGGGGGTATCAAGATGAAAAAAGGCTTAATTTTAACTTTGGTATTGTTGGTAGGAGTACTTTCACTATTTTCACAAACGTTAACCGTGTGGTCTTCTGAAAAACAAGTTGACTTCATGAAAAGAATCGGTCAGGAGTTTACCAGGGATACAGGCATAAACGTTGATGTCCAAATGGTTACTTTCGGCGATATCAAGTCAAAATTCTTAACCGCAGCACAGGCAGGAGAAGGCCCAGATATAATAGTTGGAGCTCACGATTGGGTTGGAGAATTAGCATTAAATGGATTACTTGAACCTATTCCAAAATCTGCCATTGAACTTGACAAATTTGCTCCATCAGGAATTCAAGCGTTCACCTATGAAGGCAAGTTGTATGGATTGCCCTACGCCATTGAAGCAGTTGGATTATTCTATAACCGTGATTATGTAAGCGATGAAGAAGTTCCAACAAGTATAGACGAGCTAAAGGCCTTAGCAAAAGAGTTTACCACGGATGAAACGGTTGGATTTTCTGTTACTGCAAATGATTTTTATCATGTTTATGGTTTCTTTAGCGGATACGGTGCATATGTGTTTGGATACAATCCTCAAACTGGTTACGATATAACCGATCTTGGATTGAACAATGAAGGAGCCATAAAGGCCGGATATCTTTTGAAGAGTTTCTTCGACGAAGGTATAATGCCACAAGGTATGAACTACAATATTATGGATTCCATGTTCATGGACGGTTTGGCTGCTATGATAATAAACGGTCCATGGGCCGTAAAAGCTTATTTGGATGCAGGTATAGACTTCGGAGTAGTCCCATTAACAAGCATAGAAGTTGAGCCAGGTAAATCAATGAAACCTTTTGTTGGTGTACAAGGTTTGATGATCAATTCTAGATCAGAAAATAAGGCGTTCGCGATGGAGTTCATTATTAATTACTTAGCAACAGCTGAAGGAATATATCAATTCTATATCGCTGATCCAAGATTGCCGGCAAGGAATGATGTTTCTCAGATAATCGAGGAACAAGGCGGTCCAGTTCCTGCTGACATAGTTGCTGCCTTCACAGAAAGTGCAGCAGGTGGAGAACCAATGCCTAACATACCCGCAATGCAATCGGTTTGGCAACCTATGAATGATGCTCTAAACAACATTATAAACGGAACACAAACACCAGAAGATGCTCTAAACGATGCCGTATCGAAGATAAAAGTTGCTTTGTAATTTATATACCTTTAATTGATCTTTTAAGATTAAAAAATAACAAGTTTAACCAACAAGAAGGGGAGGGCAACTCCCTCTCCTTTTTTTAAAGCTAAAATTTTTGGGAGGGGCAGCTCATGAATAAGTTCACTACTTTTTTAATATGGATATTCATTGGGGTATTGAATGCACTTCTTGTATGGGCAATACTTCTTTTATTCATACTTGCCAACTATGGATTAGGCGTAGTTATAAGTATTTTTCTCGTCTTAACGGATTGGGCGATTTTTTCTAAAAAAGCTTATCCATACAGGTATACGTTACCTGCTCTGTTTTTTCTCTTCATTTTAACTATATATCCAATTTATTATACAATAGATACCTCATTCACCAATTATGGCACAGGACATTTATTCACTAGAACTAACGCTATAGATACTCTCCTCACAGATCCAACGTACTACTTTGAGCCAGAAGACCCAAAAACCTATGATTTCAAAGTATTCGTCAGATATGATGAACAATACAAACCAACTGAAGACTTTTTATTACTTTTATATGACGATAAAAATATGTATTTATCCGAAAAACCGGTAACTTTAGAGTACGATTCAAGAGGTAACCTAATATACGCCGAATCGGAATTGTTCCCAGTCGAAAACGACGAAGTAAACATAAACGATACAACTTACACACTAATACGCCCTACTGAGAGTTTAGGAACCAATGGCAGTGATTCAATAATAGCCATTGAAAAAGATGGAGGAATTAGATACGCGTATTTCTACTCTCCTGTTGATCCTCTTACCTCTACAAATTCAGCATTTTACAACTCTGTATTGAGGCAAAATTATTTGAAGTCTTTAAATTTGGTGTTGGGGGATCAAAACTTCCGTCTCTCTAGTTCAACAATATTCAAAAAATTTTCAGAAGCCTACAGAGTTTACGACACATCGGTTAAGGTTATAGTTGACGGAGAAAGAGAGATATACAAAACAGTTGTGGTGAACACTCTTACCAACAAAGAATTAGTTGAAAGAGACTCAGCCTTTTGGGATTACAATGAGAATGGAGAATTGTACAGATTAATAGGATACAAAGACTATATAGGTGGGGAAAACTTTGCAAAAATAATAACCGATCCACGAATCTCTGGACCATTTTTTAAAATTTTTGGTTGGACTTTTGCCTACGCAGGTTTAAGTGTTCTTCTCACTTTCGTAGTCGGACTGGCATTTGCACTTGTGCTAAACGATGTAAACCTTAAAGGAAAAGTAGTGTACCGAACTTTACTAATAATTCCATGGGCGATACCTGCCTTTATTTCAGTTCTGGTTTGGAGAAATGGATTTTTCAACGAAACGTACGGGATTATCAACAGATTCATACTTGGAAACATAGGGATAGAACCCGTAAAATGGCTGAACGATCCATTTTGGGCAAAAGTGGCGATATTGATAACGAACACCTGGCTGGGATTTCCTTACATGATGACTATAAACCTCGGTGCCTTACAAAGTATTCCAGGGGAATTATACGAAGCAGCCGTTATAGATGGTGCAACCAGATGGAAACAGTTCAGACAGATAACGTTACCGCTTTTGATGGTCGCTGTTGCTCCATTACTGGTTATGAGTTTTGCCTTTAATTTTAACAATTTTACATTAATCTATCTGCTTACAGGTGGCGGACCAGCAATGGCAGGAACGAATACACCGGCAGGTTCAACAGACATATTGATCTCATACGTATATAAATTAGCCTTTGAAGGATCACAGGGGCAAGACTTTGGATTTGCTTCTGCTATTTCGATGATCATATTTGCAATAATAGCAGTATTTAGCTACTTTAACTTTAGATTCTCTGGTTCATTTGAAGAGGTGAGTAGATAATGGCCATGATCGAAAAGAAAAATTACACTTTAAGGCATATCATATTAATAATCTGTGTCGTAGTAATACTATTTCCTCTTGTGTGGTTGATCTCTACATCGATAAGAAGAGATAATGCAGCCTTTTCACCAAAATTGTTTTCAAACAGATTAACTATAAATAATTATAAGGATTTAATACTTCAAACTCCAAATGTACCAGAGTTAATAAACGAACTCAATTCTCTTAGCTCGTACATCGGAGAATACAGTGGACTGTCTACAGCGGAAGCACAAAGCAAAGCAACGAAGTACATAACCAGTTTAGAAGAATACTTTGCAGAGACCCAAAACAATTTCGAAGATTTGGAAAATTCGTATGATGAGATATTCACAATTTATGAAACTCGGTATAAAGACCAGTTTTATAACGAGATAAACAACATAAGGAATGAAGATTATCAAACCTTCCAAGAAGAGTTAAACACAATATTAAATTTATCCCAAAGCATGGGCATAGACGCTGACACTACACAATTGCAAATGTTGTTAAGTGAGTATTTTACTCAGAGAAAAGAAATAATAACTAACTTGGAAAATAGTTCTTTGAATAAAGATAGCGAATATTATATAGAAACGGTAAATACGATACTACAAATACCTCTGAAAACTTCTGCTTGGAGGATAAGAACGTATAGGAGATGGGTGAAAGAGGAGCCCGAAGCTCAAAACTTTGAAGAGAGCATTTCATCCATGGCAGAAAGATGGGATTCAATTGAAACAGAAATAGAAAATATCCAAAATGATATTCAAATACAGGCTAAAGAATTATATGGCGAGTCAATAAGCCAAGTATCTCAATTAGAAGCAGAATTAAACGATATAAATTCACAAATATCCCAAATCACTTCACAACAAGCCCTTTTAGAAAGGCAAAACAATGAAATATACAACAGCCTATCTGCGCTTTTTGATATATTCATAGTCGAAAAAGAGCGGTTAAATGCTGCTTATAACATATTAAGTGGACAAGACTTAACGAATGTGGAAGGAAAGACACCATTCTTTGGGGAAGATAAATCTTTTTACGATAACGTTCAAAAATTTTATCAGGTCATTCCTTCTGCTTACAAAGATTTGAATTCTATAGACAAGTTCATAGAAAATGGATTTGTAGAAACCCTCGCACTTTTCACTGAAGTCTATCAATTTTTAAACGATAACTTCACAAAAATATACGCCATAAAAGATTCAACATCAATTTTACCCAGCTATCAAGCAGCAAAAAGTTCGACTTTAAAATTGTCTGAAAACATAGACGAATTGCTCCCATTAACATCACAATATAGTTCAAATACTCAGCAATTAGCCCAATACAGTACCCAGTTAAATACTTTAAGAGAACAAAAGAACGAAATTCAAACAACCCTTACCAAACTCAGACAAAAAAATGAAGAAATCTTGAGTAACTTAGAAAAGATACAAAACCTTCCTTTTTTGTTAGTTTATTTGGAAAGTACCAATCAAGAAATATCTAACAACTTTGAATCAACGAACTACGCATCTTTCATGAATTCTAATTATTATCCATATTTCAATCCCGATCGTGACAGATACGTATTAATGAATTGGTACAACAATCTGTTGGAATCAAAGCAAAGATTCGACACTGGAAGAGAAACCTTAACGGTTATCCAAAATCAAATGGAAGAAGACCTTAATATATTTAAAACAAATCTCAATGAATATCTCACTTTGAATCAAGGCGGTAACGTGACCACTATTGAACCACTTTCTGAGATTGAAACACTTTACAATACGCAATACGGGAAAGCTTCAGCCGATATAGCCCGCGCCTCAAGGATAGTTAGCGATCTATCAAATTACACAGATTACTCAGAGTTAAAGTCCAAACTTAGGAACATTGATAAAAATCTTTATTTGTTGCAAGAAGATTGGTCAGCAAAAATAAGAAAACCTTTCCTGCGTTGGCTCATAAATTCCATAATAGTAGCTGGTATAACCTCAGTATTCACGGTTCTAATAACCTCGGTTGCAGCGTATCCTTTTTCAAGGATGAGATTTGTAGGAAGAAAGCAGGGATTATTCTTCTTGATGATAATTCAGATGTTCCCAGGAATAATGTTTATGATAGCAATTTATGGCATATTGAAATTTATGGGTGATTACTTTGGAGTATTTGGTTTGGATTCCTTGGATGGATTGATCTTTGCATACATGGGAGGAATTGCCTACAACATGTGGTTGTTCAAAGGTTACTACGACACCATTCCAGACTCTTTGGAAGAATCCGCAATGATAGACGGTGCTACGAGGTTTCAAACCTTTTGGAGGATCGTTTTGCCTCTATCTTTGCCCATAATAGCGGTCGTTACGATACTTACCTTCATGAACATATTCAACGAGTTTGTCATGGCAAGGATAGTTTTACAAAGCGAAGCGAATTATACCTATGCCGTGGGATTGCAAACCTTCTCGACAGGACCTTACGAAACAGAATGGGGATTGTTCACCGCAGCGTCGCTATTGGGAGCCATTCCTATGGTAGTTCTATTTTTGTCTCTCCAAAAATGGATAATAGGAGGATTAACACAAGGTTCTGTAAAAGGTTAATCATTAAGAAAAAGGAGACATGTGGTTTACATGTCTCCTTTTTTGTGGTGCGCCCAGCATGCGCAATAGCTAAGCGGTGAAAGTCTGATCAATTCTGTTGAACCGTATTTTAGCAGGATTGTTATTCCGCCTTAGTGTAGTTATAATAATAATCACCACTCCACATTGGATTGTATATAAATCCTTTCAGCCATGAACGGGTTACTTTATTTGTTAGAGTTTGCGCGAGAGGAAAGTTAGGTGTGTAGTATATGATAAATTTTTGAATATCTAGGTACATTTGCTCTCTTATAACAGGGTCAGTTTCAGCAGCTGCATCTTCTATCATTTTGTTCAATGATCTCCCACCAAACTCCGGCCTTGGCAAATTTGCAAAATCTTCATATAGTTTTCCCAAATCTTTTCCCGTATTACCTTCGCTATGATAACGGTTAAAAACAAAGTTATGAGGATCAGGAAAATCCATTGAAAAACCTAATATGTAAACAGGAAGCCTGTGGTTCTCCAAATCGTCCAAATATGTTGGCCATTGAATTCCTCTAACTTCGAGTTGGAACCGTGGATTTATCTCTGCTAGATTATCCCTCAATATTTCTGCTGCAGCTCTTCTGGTGTCATTACCAACGTTATATACCATTGTCGCTTTAAAACCTGTGTTCCACAATCTTCCACCATACGCGCTTTTGAAATAATCTTCCGCTTTTTGAAGATCTAATTCGTAAAGAGGAAGTTCTTCGTTGAAACCTAATAACCCTTTAAGTACTGCTGTAGAAATTCTTATGCCCTGCCCTTTCAGTATTTCGTTTATCAATGCATCATAATCCATAGCATAAGCGAATCCTAATCTTACATTACGATCTGCAGCGAAAAAGTCTGGTGGAATTCCGTTCCCATCTAATTGGCCTGAACCAATGTACGGCGATTCAGGATCTATTGACCAGGTGAAAAGTAACATGTCTAGGCTGAGAGCTGGAAGCCCCTCCAAAACTGTTATCCCTTCCATTTGCTTTACAACATTTAAATATTGAGGAGGAACATCGATTATGTCAGCATCTCCTGTTTCGAGCATAGCTCTTCTTGTTGACCACTCGGGTATACCTTGAATGGTTACTCTTCTTATTGGGGCTGGACTTCTCCAATAATCATTATTCCTTTCGAGCGTTACTCTTTGTTGAGCGTGGTCCCATTCTACCAATTTATACGGACCTGTTCCCATCGCATGGCCCGAGTAAGGAGACTGTTCTTTTGTCCATCCGTGATACTTCCACCATCCTTCTGCTTTTCCATCCCATATGCCTAATTCTATAGAATATTCTTTGTCTAATATCGCACCCCACCCCCAGGCAGCAGCTACAATATTCAAAAATGGGGCAAAAGGTCTTGCCAAATGAACATGAACTTCATTCCCTTGAACTTCTACTGCTGGATCTATAACATCATAATAGAAATTAACTAGAGCTTCTTCGTATTCTGGAGTTGTTGGATTCATATCATCATCAAATATAGTATCCCATGAATCACCTACATAATCTTCTACCAGTGATTTGAGATCTGTAACACCGAAAAGAGGGTCCAAGAACATCCACATTGGGCCTCCGGCAGGAGCATATAAAATACCTCTTTCGAAGGTATATTCGACATCTTCAGCTGTTAAATCGTTACCGTTGTGGAATTTAACTCCTTCTCTTATAGGGAAGACATATGTTGTTCCACCATCTCTCAAATAACTATTTTCAACAGAAGGAACAACTGTTGAAAGCATCGGAACAAACTCAGACAAACTCTCACCATCGTATTCTATCAAGAAGTCATAGACGTTGAAAATAACTTCGCCACTAGAAGTGTCGTAAGCATGGTGAGGGTCTAAAGTATCTGGCTCACTTAGTGTTGCATCGAAGATCATATCAGGGTTTTTAACCTGAGCAAACGCAAAAATCCCCATCAAAATAACCATAAGAACAATAAAAACTTTTTTCATACCTCTACCTCCTCGTATAATATGTGTGGATACTATTTTTCTAAACAAAATAAAGAAAAAATTTTCATGGTTTCTACAATCTGTGAATTAAATTTCATAAAAATATATCTTTTATATCACAAAAAAGAAATCATTTAGTAATCTTTTAAATTATACAACAAATAAAGTTATACTGCAACCATTTCAGACTAATTATAAAACAAAAAAGTCCTCTGATTTGTACAACCAGAGGACACGATTTTTGAGATAGCCAAAAAGTATAATATAAACCAGAATTTGCTGTGGAAGGTTTTTGAAGTCTGGCATTCATAAGGAGAATTTTACTTTCCAAAGTCAAAGAAAGAAAATATTTTATAAAAGTAAAGTCAACTTAATAAAGTGGGTATAACGTATATATCTAAATCAATATCTAAAAGCACTTTTGCCTATAAATTCTCTTATTATTGAAGTTTTGGGTATTTCGTCGAGCTCCGTGATTGGTAGAAAGTAATCCAAAAACCTTAGTAATCTTTTAGCTTCTGTATATTCCGGATGAGAGTTATCAATAGTTAGCAATAGTGGCTCGGCAAATAACTTCAACACAGAAAGTTCGTAAACTAGGTGTGAATTGAACATAATGTCAGCCTCATCTTGAAAAGGAAATATGTTTTTATGTTCACCTCTTACAACCGAAGGCCAAATTTTTAATGTATCTTCGGCAGAATAACCTCTAAAGTAATAATCTCTCACTAACCTTCTTATAAGTCTAGTATCCGTTGTAGGAATTCTATCCATACTGTCTAAATTCATTTGAGTTAAAGAACTAACATAGATTTTGAACTTTTGTTCCTTTGAAATAGAAGCGGTTAACAACTCGTTCAAACCATGGATCCCTTCTATAATAATAGGTTGATTTTCTTTTATTTTCAAAGTTTCATCTCGCCAAAATCTTGTACCACTTTTGAAGTCAAATTTTGGGAGTATAACTTCTTTTCCCTTTATCAAATCAATCATTGTGTTATTGAACAGTTCTAAATCTAAGGCATTTATGCTCTCAAAGTCGTAATTACCGTTTTCATCTCGAGGTGTCTTCTCTCTTTCTAAGAAAAAGTCATCCAACGATATTGGAATAGGTCTTAGCCCATGCACTTTAAGATGCAAAGCGATTCTCTTGGCACTTGTAGTTTTCCCTGAAGAGGACGGACCAGCTATCGTTATCAATCTTATATTTTTTCTATTTACTATTTCATCAGCTATTTGTGCATATTTTTTTTCGTGTAAAACTTCTGCTACCCGAATGATCTCTCTTACTCTTTCGGCACCATGAGAGATTATGGAATTTAATTCTCCAACGGTTTGTATTTCCATAATATCTAACCAATTTTTGTATTCTTCGAAAGTTATAAATAACTTTGGGGAATATTTATAATCCGGAACGTCGTCTGGGAAGCGATTTGTTGGATGAGTTATAACGAAACCCTTTTCTACTTTTTTCAATTTGAATTTATTGACATACCCTGTTGAATAAGGAAGATATCCGTAAAAATAGTTAAAATATTTACCAGCATAATATATATTAACCGTACTTTTCTTTCGGTATTTGAAAAGTAAGGCTTTATCTTCTTCTCCTGTCTCCTTAAACATTTTTATAGCATCAAATTTATCGATGGTTTTCTTTTCAAATACTATATCTTTTTTAACGATTTCTCTCATCTTATTTTCGAGTAACAATAAATAATTTTCCGAGGGTTCTCCAGATTTAAATTCGCAATACATAGCATCGTTGAGAGTATTATGCACATAGAACTTATCTTCTGGATTAATTTCTTTGAGTGCAATATACAAAACAAAGAAGAGTCCTCGCCTATAAATACGCACTCCATCTGCCGTTGTAATGTCGCAAAACTGTATGCTTCCACTTTTTGGCACTCTGCTGAACAATTCCTTAATGTCATTGTTGAATTTTACGTATAAAACCTTTTTATTGGTGGATTTTTCAAATTCTTTTGCTATATCAATGAATTTGGTGTCTTCACGTGCATAGTAAACGTGCCCGGATTCAACATCTGTCAGTTGAAAACTCATATTGATTTTCTCCTTTCAGAAAATGAAACCCGGGTTTAACCCGGGTTTTGGAGCGGATAATGGGATTCGAACCCACGACCCCTTGCTTGGCAAGCAAGTGCTCTACCGCTGAGCTATATCCGCACTGATTTTCTGGAGCAGGTGATGGGGCTCGAACCCATGACCTCCGCCTTACCAAGGCGGCGCTCTACCGACTGAAGCTACACCTGCATCGACAAGATAAATTATACTATATTTATACCCTTTCGTCAAGTGATGATAAAAATTAGATATGATAAAATAAATGAGTAGCAGAAGAAATTCAACAGAGGAGGAGAAAAATGGAGAAAAAAGCTAACCCAGAACCTTTTAAAATTAAGATGGTGGAATCTATCAAAAAAATTTCAAAAAAAGAAAGAGAAGAAGCCTTAAAAAAGGCGGGATATAATTTATTTGCGTTAAAATCAGAAGAAGTGTACATTGATTTGTTGACCGACAGCGGTACCGGCGCAATGAGCGATAATCAATGGTCAGGATTGATGTTGGGAGACGAATCATATGCAGGAAGTAAGAGTTTCTACCATTTATGGGAAACAAGCAAAGAAATCTTTAATTACAACTATTTTGTACCAACTCATCAAGGTAGAGGAGCAGAACAGGTTTTATTCCCTCTTTTAATTAAAAAACCTGGTCAATACGTGTTGAGTAACATGCATTTTGATACAACTAAGGCACACGTCGAATTAGCTAAAGGCAGGCCTGTCGATCTAGTTATTGAAAATGCTTTTAATACAGATGCCTATCATCCTTTTAAGGGAAATTTTGACTTGGAAAAATTGGAATCCTTCATATTAGAGAAAGGAAGCAATAATATTGCTTTTATCATAATAACTATAACCTGTAACAGTTCAGGCGGACAGCCTGTTTCTATGCAAAACATAAGGGAAGCCCGTGAAATAGCCAATAAATATGGGATTCGTGTATTCCTAGATGCAGCTCGTTACGCTGAAAATGCTTATTTCATAAAGCAAAGAGAAAAAGAATATTTTGAAAAATCCATAGAAGAAATAGTGAAAGAGATGTTTAGTTATGCCGATGGGTTCACCATGAGTGCAAAAAAAGACGCCATAGTAAATATCGGTGGATTAATTGGGATTAAAGAAGACGAAGCTCTATTTAATCAAGTAAAAGCAGCTCTTGTTCCTTTAGAAGGATTTCCTACATACGGTGGTTTAGCCGGTCGAGATATGGAAGTCATGGCAAGAGGTTTAAAAGAAGGAATTCAATTTGATTATTTGGAATATAGAATAAAACAAGTAAAATACTTGGGAGATAGGTTAAGAGAAGGTGGAGTATCAATTCAATATCCAACTGGAGGGCATGCTGTTTTTGTCGATGCTAAAAAGATGCTTCCCCACATACCTTATTACCAATTTCCGGCTCAAGTTTTGGCAAACGCACTTTATTTAGAGTCTGGAGTTCGTGGTGTAGAAATTGGGTCTTTAATGATGGGACGTGATCCTCAGACTGGTGAACAACTTGAATCTCCTTTTGAATTTTTAAGATTAGCTATCCCAAGAAGAGTCTACACTTACAATCACCTTGATTATGTTGCTGAAGGATTATTAGCCGTAAAAGATATATCTAATTCGCTGAAGGGATTAGAATTCACATATGAGCCAAAAATTCTACGACATTTCATGGCAAAATTAAAACCTATAGAAACTTAATTTCAACTTATATATCATTTTTTCATGATATAATGTAATACTAGAAAGAATTAAACTTAGAAGAACAGAAAATAATAATAATAATAAAATGGAGGTTTTAACAATGGCAGAATTTTTATTGCAAAACACACACGGTAGTCATTTTTACATGAAAACACCTTCTGGTCATGATATTCATGTGGACGCAGCCCCAGAGAATCTCGGTTATGATTCAGCTGCAAGACCTATGGAGTATTTAATTGCTGGTTTAGGTGGGTGTACGGGAATAGATGTAGTAACGATTTTGAACAAAATGAAAGTAAAGTACGATGAATTGAATTTAAAAATATTAACAGAAAGAAGTGAAGAGCATCCCAAAAAATATACGAAGATTCATATAATTTATGAATTTAAAGGGAAAGATCTACCTCTAGATAGATTGGAAAGAGCCGCTCAACTTTCACAAGAAAAATATTGTGGTGCTACCGCCACATTTAGAGGTTCCACAGAGATTACCCACGAAGTGAAGATTGTTGAGTAAATATAAAAACAATAATTGTTTGGGAGGAATAAAATGGCTAACTTAAAGGAAAGAAAAGAGAAAGTCTCTCGAAAACTTGAAAATATCGACAACGTTATTATGGTTATGAGTGGTAAAGGAGGAGTTGGAAAAACTACCGTTGCGGTGAATTTAGCAGTAGCTTTGGCTCTAGAGGGCAAAAAAGTAGGCATTTTGGATGTTGATTTACATGGTCCGGATGTAGTAAGAATGTTGGGCGGTAGGGAAGCTAAAGTATCTGCTGTGGGAGGAGAAATACTACCCCCCGAAGTACACGGAATAAAAGTTATTTCTATTTCCCAATTCTTAGATAACGATAATGATGCAGTTATCTGGAGAGGCCCTTTAAAAACAGGTGCTATAATGCAATTTATTGGTGATGTCGCTTGGGGTAAATTAGACTATCTAATTATTGATGCACCTCCAGGTACGGGAGACGAACCTCTGACGGTTTTCCAAAATGTTGAAAAGATTAAGGGGGCTTTGATCGTAACTTCACCTTCTATCGTTTCACAAGACGACGTAGAAAGGGCTATTAATTTTGTGATAAAAATGGATAAGCAAGTTATCGGTATAGTTGAAAATATGTCATATTTTATCTGTCCAAATTGTAAGACTAAACATTTCATTTTTGGTGAAGGTGGAGGAAGCGCTTTAGCAGAAAAATACAATTTGGAATTACTTGCTCAAATTCCTTTGGATTCAACTGTCAGGGAGAACATGGATGCTGGTAAACCCGTTGCTTATTTTGGAACCCCTGAAGTAACGAGCTCTTACGTTAATTTAGCAAAGAAGGTAATAGAAAAAGTAGAAGCAGTTAGTTAATAAGGTATAAGATCAGAAAACTGAAATGGGTAGATGATAAGATTTTATTTTAAAAGGGCTACAAGGCTGAGCCGAAGGCTTTTGGATTTTCTAAAACCATTAAACTGCGTTTCTTTTAGGGGGTTACTTTCATGAAGAAAGTATTATTCGTTGTAATAATACTTATTTTTGCTGTTGTTTCTTTTTCAATCAGCACCACGTTTTTATACTCAAAAGAAGCTACTTCTGTTTATTTAATTGCAAGTTTTAACAATTTTGAACCTATCGCCATGGAAAAAAGCTTCACGGGACTGTGGCGTTATAAGGTTGATTTAGAACCTAGTGAATACCTGTATAAATTCATCGTAGATGGAAAAAGAACGATAGATTTTTCAAACGAGGATGTACAAGCCTATAACGGGGAAATCTTCAATGTACGCACCGTCCAAGAGTCATTTGTTTTTCCAAAAGTTGGAGATGGCTCAATTAAAAAGGTTTATTTCGATAACGAAAGAAGATATATAAATCCGGTCCAAAAGAGTGAAATATATCTTTCAATAGAATTCGAAAAAAATGATATTGAAGACGTTGAACTACAAGCTAACGCATCCTCTATACAAAAATCTGTATTAGAGTTCAATAATACCATCCTTTATAGGTTTCACGTATTCACCGAAGCAGAAGTTTTAAAGTATAGATTTTTGATCCACGATAACGAAGAAATAATATACGGTTTCAACGGAACAGAAGAGTTTTTTGAATTCGACTTTAACCATCCTATAATTTCTTATTTTGATATACCAGCGTGGTCAAAAGGAAGAATCTATTATCAAATATTTCCTGATAGGTTCAGAAATGGTGATACCTCAAATGATCCTGAAGGAACCTACAGTTGGAACGGTCCTCACAACAGAAATTCTCTTTCTTTTGGTTTTTATGGTGGAGATCTTCAAGGGGCAATTGATTCAATTGACCACTTAGAATACATTGGGGTGGAAGCGATCTACTTCAACCCCATTTTTGAAGCTCAAACTCCCCATAAATACGATACAACTGATTATTTAAAAATTGATGATTCTTTCGGTAACGAAGAGGTCTTTTCTAATATGATAGAGGCGTTACATGAATCAGATATCAAAGTAATCTTAGATGGTGTATTCAATCATACTGGAACTGAATTCTTCGCCATGAAAGAAAACTTTCTCAAACAAGAAAAATCCAATTATTTGGATTGGTATTATATCAAATCGTTTCCTATCAAAAAATCCACAGAAAGTTACGAAGGTTGGCATGGATACGCTGATCTCCCTCAATTAAACAATGAAAATACCGAGGTAAGGGCATACATAAATCAGGTAATTGGTAAATGGATGAGTTTTGGGATAGATGGATGGAGAATGGATGCGGTCGATCAACTCCCTGAAACTTATTGGTCAGCTCTTTACGAGAATATTAAAAACATAGACCAAGAAGCCCTAGTTGTGGGAGAATTTTGGAGAGATGCCACTTCTTATTTTGAAGATCCAAGTTTCGACTCGGTTATGAATTACATCTTCAGAGATGCGGCTATTGCATATGCCAAAGGTGGAAGGGCTATTAACTTTGTTAATACCACTAACGCATACATAGACAAATATCCACCACAAGTGTTGCATGGGTTATGGAACCTTTTAGGTTCACATGATACTGAAAGAATACTAACGGCCCTCGGTGAAGATACACACCGAATGAAATTAGCTGTTGTTCTTCAAATGACGTTTATAGGATCTCCTCTAATATATTACGGTGATGAAATAGGTATGACGGGGACCACAGATCCATTTTGCAGGGTTCCATTTTATTGGGATGATAGTAAGTGGAATATGGAAATTTTAGATTTGTATTCCCAATTGGCTGAATTAAGAAAAGAAAGTAATGCCTTAAGAAAAGGTGATTATACAGTACTGTATGCCGATGAAAGTGTTCTAATTTATGAAAGATGCTATAAATCAGAGAGTGTCATAATTGCACTAAATTCTAAAGATTCACAAATTGAAATTGAGTACGATTTGTACGGAAATTACAGAGACATCTTAACTGGAGAAAGCTTTGATACCATAGAGAAAATGCCAGGTAAATGTTTTCTTGTACTTGTTAGCGAGTGAAATTGGAGGATTTAGATGTATTATTATGAAGTAATCCCCATAGGGCAAATGATTTTTAATGGGTTTACCTACAAAAGCGATAAAAAATTAGAGATAGGTCAAAGGGTTATTATTGATTTAAGAGGCAAGTTCCTTTCTGGCTTAATTTACAAAGAAGCTGAAAGCACCGAATTTAGCAAAATAAAAGAGATCGCATTTCCATTGGATAATAAAAGTTTATTAAATGAGAATCACATCAAACTTATGGAAAAAGTAAGCTCAAAATTTATAGCTCCTATTGGAGAGGTTGCAAGATTGCTTTTTCCTCCTCTTTCTTCGGATATTTATAAACTGAGAATTATACCTAAAAGTTCTTTAGCTCCTATTCAAAAACCCATTTTTTACAAGCAGTTTTTAAAATCTTTTGATAATGCTTCAAAAGCCAACAAGCAGTTAAGAGAGTATTTGGATTCAAATTTAATCGAGATAGAACTATATAGAAAAGAAATTACAAATAAAATAGATAAGTTTGTTAGTCTAAAAATGGACTTAAAAGAGACGTGGAAGTTCAATGTGTCAAAATCTGCCAGAGAGGTAATAAATTATCTCTCCATAAACGGTGAAACCTTAGAAAGCGATCTGTACTCACAAGGTGTTGTGAAAAAAGGTTCCACCGTTTTGAACACCTTAAGAAAAAAAGGTATAATAGAATTATCAGAAAGCACAACGGCTGAAGAAGAAAATACAGAAGTTTCTTTAAATGATGAACAGAGACAAGCAGTTGAGGCAATACAGCTAAATCCTGATAAACCACATTTATTGTACGGGGTTACGGGGAGCGGTAAAACCGAAGTATTTTTCGAGGTGGCAAGACCTATCTTGGAAAGTGGCGGGAAAGTACTTCTTTTGGTTCCAGAGATTTCCTTAACCTCAGAGCTGATGAACAGGTTAAAAAAGCGATTTGCTAATTACAATGCAGCGTTTTACCATTCTGGACTTACAAGTAGTGAAAGAGTCCAAACTTGGTATAAAGCCGTGAATGGTGAATTAGATTTAGTCATAGGAACAAGAAGCGCTATTTTCATACCCATGCAAGATTTAAAAATGATTATAATCGACGAAGAACATGATCAATCTTACTATCAGATAGAAAATGTTAGTTACGATGCAATAGATACAGCTTGTTTTAGAAAAGATTTAGAAGATATTCAACTGATACTTTCATCAGCTACCCCACGGGTTGTTGATCTACACAAGGCAAAAACGGGTACCTTTTATCTTGAAAAAATAAAAACAAGATATTTTACCGAAATGCCTGAAGTCCAAATAGTTGATATGAAAAAAGATGAAAAATACAACTGGATATTCAGCAAAAAGGTAGTAGAAAATATAGAAATTTCTTTGAAAAAAAACAAAAAAGTAATTGTTTTTACGCCAACAAGAGGTTATGCCAATTATGTAATTTGCAGCGACTGCGGATATATATTCAAATGTGATGAGTGCGATGTTTCATTAACCTTTCATAAAAA
The DNA here is from genome assembly GCF_002895605.1 of Petrotoga miotherma DSM 10691. Taxonomy (GTDB): domain Bacteria; phylum Thermotogota; class Thermotogae; order Petrotogales; family Petrotogaceae; genus Petrotoga; species Petrotoga miotherma. The sequence goes on along the minus strand of NZ_AZRM01000035.1, from coordinate 11,730 downwards.
AGAAAGAAAATTAAGATGTCATTACTGTGGAAAGGAAAGTGAATTACCAAATTTTTGCCCAAAGTGTGGAGGCTTTAAGCTACAAACCAGAGGTTTCGGTACGGAACGGGTTATGACTGAATTGGCTAAGTTGTTCCCTTCACAACCTCTGGTAAGGGTTGATAGAACAGTTATAAAAACATTCAAAGATTTAAGAAACACTTTCAATTTCATGAAAGAACCTGGGAAAAAGATCGTTGTCGGGACTAAGATGATCACTAAAGGTTTGGATATTCAAGATTTAGATTTAGTAGTCATTCTTGACGCTGACAGATATATCAACTTCCCCGACTACAACGCCCAAGAAAGTACAGCCTCTTTGCTCATGCAGGTTGCCGGGAGATCTGGCAGGAAAGAAAAAGGCAAAGTCATTATTCAAAGTTTTCAACCAGAAAATGATATTTATAAATCTTTAATCGATCATAATTTTGACCTGATTGCCGAGAATGATCTCGAACAAAGAAAAGTATACGGTTATCCTCCATTTGTAACCTTGTTTTTGATTTTAGTGAACAACCCTTCTGTTGATAAAGCAAAAGCTAAAGCAAATGAAATCGTCGAAGAGTTGGGTAAAATTGAAAATCAGGATGATTTTGAAATATTAGGACCAGTTGTACCCATCATTTCCAAATTAAGAGGAAATTATAGGTATCAAATCATTATAAAAAGTAAAAAGAAAAATCATGAGTTTTTATACTCAGCGCTTAAAACACATTTTAGAGACATCAAAATTTATGTTAACCCTCCCACCACATTAGTATAAGTTTTCTTATAAAAACAATTATTTCACGTTTATCCCCAAAATATAGAAATATAAGTATAGCAACTATTCAAATCTGGAGGTGATTTAGATGGAGTATAAAGTTTATACAAAGGAAGTAGAACTTACCGAAGCTTTAGAGAATTATATCGAAAAAAGGATGAGTAAACCAGACCATCTGCTCAAAAAACATTCCGATATCGTCTCTCCCTCTGATGTCAGAATCACAAAAGAGAGGGGTATATACAAAGTAGAAATAACTACCCACATTAAACCTTTAAGCAAGATCATAAAAGTAGAAGAAAGAAACAATGATCTTTATGAAGCTATTGATAAGGTAACAGATTCTTTGGAAAGAAAAATAAGAAAGCTAAAAAATCGTTTACAAGAACAAAGCAGAGCGGAAAAAAAGGTGCGAATGGAAATAGAACAAAATCTTCAAAATCCTGACATTAAAAATCTTGATTTAGCTGAAGAAAGTGAAGCAGAGAGTGAAGAAAAACCCGATGCTCCCAAAATCGTGAGAACAAAAAATTTTGATCTAACTCTTATGAACGTTGAAGAGGCAATGTTACAAATGCAACTTTTAGGTCATTCATTTTTCGTTTTCAGAAACCCAGAAAATGATGCTATCAGCGTGCTTTATGAAAGAAAAGATGGAGATTTAGGTCTCATAGAATTCAATGAATAATTGTTAGATACATACGGGATGCCTTCGATAAAAATTGATTAAAAAAACATAGGGTCTATAAAATCAGACCCTATGTTTTTTGTCAAATTAAGTCTATCATATAAGGTTTTAGAAAATGATGGGCAACCGCCAAGATTGCCACACTTATAAAAACGCAGAGAACCGCATTTAAACTAAACCCCGTTATACTCAAACTCAGTGCCGTACCGGCAGCTGGTGGATGTTCTGTATCTATGACAACCATAAGAAATATTGATAGACCTACCGCGAGGGCGTACGATAAATTAGAGAATACAAAATTACCGTTAAGCAAAAAAGAAAAAATGCTTCCGCATATAAATCCTACCGCATGCCCACCCACCAAGTTTCTAGCCTTAGCAACCATACTTTGTGGCATGGCAAAAACTATAAAAGTCGATGCCCCTAAAGAGCTGACTATTATTGGCCTGTCTTGAACATTCAAAATCAAAAGTATGAAAAAAATCGTGATGGTAGCCAACAAACTTTGAAAAACATACTTCTTCCAGTTTTTTTTGAACTTTTCAAAAATATTAGAAATTTCGTTCAACTAGAGATTCCCCTTAAAAGAAGGTAAGTTTAAAAGGTTTGACCGAAACCAAACCAGACCTGTCCTTGTAAAGCCTCATTCCATCCATACCCAAAGCCTATTTGTCCCAATAAAGGAACTGTGAACCTTAATCCGCCACCAAAAGACAAAATTCCGTCCCCAATAAGGTTACTAACGTCATTTTGAGCACTACCGTAATCAAAATAGGCAATAAGATCCAATGGAACTTGACCTGTGGCAAGCTCGTAGGCCAATTCAGTGTTGAATAAAAGCACATTTTCTCCTTCCTGTGCGTAAAAATCAGAAGTCCTTACAGAGTACATTCCTCCCACATTGTATTGATAATGCAGGTTAGAATCGATGTTAGAATTATAGACGGTACCCAGTTTCAGTCTCGTTCCCAAAGTGAATTTATAAAAACTGTAAAACAATTTACCTTCAGTGTTGGCACCAATATAATAATTGGCATTGCTTGTTTCAACCCCACCGATGCCGTTTATTTGGAAATATTGACCTTTATGTGGCCTAAAAGGGCTGTCTAAGCTGTTGTATAAATATCCCGCTGATCCAGAAAGTACATTAAGATTACTTTCATCCATCAATGTGTAATTATTGTAGGTAAAAGAACTTGTTATATAAGAGAAGTCTTGTATACTGTATCTTGGAGCAACAGATAATGATAGATAGTTCGTTGCATCTTCTCCAATGTTCGAATAATACTCTCCATCTTCACTTACCGTATAATGTATGCCAGCACCTAAATCAAGGTTGCTACCAGCCAACTTAATAACATCGTAATCAAATCCAACAGAATAGTAATTCCCCAAAGGATTCAAATCTGAGTTAAGAGAAAATGTTTGCCCGTATCCTAAAGGGTTCAACCATTGAACCTCAAGTTGACCCGTAAAACCTTGATACCATTCTTGACCTTCTGGTAAGCTCCAAGTGACACCTCCCGTTAATTTTCCGAGTTTTTCACTTTCTATAGGGGTTATCTTAAAACCTACAACATCTTCGGCTTGCTGTAGGCGCTGTATTTTAACGTCTTTAAAAAATCCTGTTCCCATGAAGGATGTGTAGGTATCTTGTAATTTTTGCTGGTTAAAAACTTCGCCTGGTTTTATCTTCACCAGAGACTCAACTATGTATGGTTTAGTTTTAGCGGTTGCTTCCTGAGTTATTTCAACGTCTCCTACCTTTGGTTCTGTTATTTCAAATATTAACTCCTCATCTTGGTATTTAGGGGTAATTAATGTATAAATGTATCCGTTGTCGTAATAAACCTTTTGAAGATTATCGTATGCGTATAGAAGGTCTAAATTACTCACTGATTCTCCTAATGGAACAAACTCATTTACAACCTCATTCAATCTAAAATCTTCTAAACTTTCATTTCCAATAAAAGATATTTTGTTCACTATTACCGGCTCTTGGGGAACTACTTTTCGTAAGTTACCTTCTAAAACAAGTAATAACTCTCCACCTTTGTTTTCCTCTATTTCGGTTATCTCAAAGCGCAAATTAGTATCGGCTGAGAAAAACGGAATTTGATTTAAGGAGTTGAATATGTTCTGAACCTTTTGAAAACTTGGGTAGGTTTCTTTTGCGTTGGGCCTAAGCAAGAAGAATTTACTGTTCCAGTCTTTTCTAAAATCAAAACCGATTCTTTTCTTTATGTCTTCTTTATCCAGTTGGGATAATTCTCCCCTTAATTCTAAATCCCAGAGAGAATATTCCTTAACGATGAAAACCAATGTTTCGGATGAATATTCTTTATTGTTTATCTCCGTTGCCTCTAAGGTGATTTCATCTCCAGTCATTTTTAGATTGGAGTATATATCAACGAATTGGTAACCGTTTTTTATGTACAAATCTTGAATGTTTTTCATGGAGGTTTGAAAATCATTTAGTCTCAATGGGATATTTGTGTTTAAATTGATCGACGAACGAATATTTTCTTTGTCGATCAATCCATCACCTAAGATCTCAACTTCATAATTTGTTACAATAGGGTTGGGCTTAAATATGAGTTCTAGATTCCCATTTTCGTCCAAATTGTAAGAAACAGAGGTAAAATAACCTGACTTTAGTATTTCTTGTAGGGCTAATCTAATATCTATATCCCCAATATAGGAGCCTTCTTGTATACCATAATTTGTTAGTACCCTTTCCACATCTGTTGCCGCATAAGATATGTCAACGTTGTAAGAAATTTCGTTTAAAAGGGTTATTGAAAAAGCGAATCCTGTGATGAGAAAGACAGCAAATAGTAGAAAATGTTTTTTCATATTAAAACCTCCTAATTTTTTGTAGTTTGTTAATGCCCTTATACCCCGCTCCCTGCTCTTCTTAGAAAGGGACCTGCGGTCCCCTAACCCAGTGGGGGGTGGAGGGCTTCGCCCTGTGACCCATCTAAAATCATCAGCTTATTTATAAAGCTTATTTTTGCGCCCTTATACCCCGCAGCCCACCCTTAAACGTTAAGGGGTAACCCCTTTAAAATCCCCAAGTATTAAGGGTCTTTGCCCTTTAAGTACCTCATAAGAACCTCAAAATCAAAGTCTGTTTTAAGAAACTTTTTTGCACAAATCAGCAAAAAAGCTCTGTCCACTGTAAAATTACTTTAAAATGTCTCCTTTGTACTGATGCTTCAAATATGCTTCATAACTCCACGGACAAGTTTTTTGAAAAAATTGTGCCAAAGCCTTAGCGTACTGTTGAATTTCCCATTGTGCATGTGAAGATGCCCTTAAATCCAAGAAATGCATCAAGGCCCGGGCATTTGTAGTTAAATAAAACTCAGTGTATTCCCCTACGGGTAGTATAATACGTGCCATTTCTCTTGCTACACCCATATTTATAAGTTTTTCGTAAGCCTCATAACTTTTCTTGTAAACTTCTTCTATAAGTTCAAGAGTCTCCTCTTTTAATTGTTCATCAAAGTATACATTACTACTCTGTTTGTTTTTTGTATCTTGTACCCTGATATGATCCGGGATATAAAACTCGTTGACGTTTTTCGATGTGTATCTTCTACTGATTTCATTGGGAGACATTCCTATCCTATGGCGAAACCATTGTCTAACAACAAAGATAGGGGCTTTTACATGAAATGTAAAAGTGATATGTTCAAACGGAGAGAGATGCCCATGTTCCATCAAGTAGTCTATGAGTTTTCTATCTTTCTCATCGGTAGATATATCTTTTCCGTGTGACACTCTGGCAGCCCTAACCGCAGATCTGTCATCTCCCATCATATCAACAAGAGTAACAAATCCTTTATCGAGCACTTTGATAAATTCCTTATTTGCTGTGAGGCTGTCTTCTTGATTGGTCATTGTCAATTTTTTTCTCCTTCCCAAATTTGAATACTATGTAGAATATCGCTGAAATTACTATAAATAACGGTAACAAGGTGGTCAAGAAATTGTTTCTGGTTAGTTTTCTATCTATAGCGTTCAAAGTTTGTTTTATATCAGAATTATCTGGATCGTACATGAGTGCTTTGGTTAAATAAATTCTTGAAATTGCCAAATTGTCAGTGCTGGTTTTATTACTCTCATATAAAGTTGTTCCAAGTTTAGCTAAAGCCTCTGCATTCTTAGGATCAAGATCGATAGCGGTTTTATAATAATTTATCTTCTGAGAGTTTGTTTCAGAAATATCGCCCAAAAGTTCATAACTTTTTGAGAGTACCGCTTTTTTATTAGAATTTTGAAGAATCCAATCGACAATTTTTCTTGATTCTGATTTTTCATCCAAATTGTAATAAGAAAGGGCTATTAAAAACATGATCCTTTCGTCTTTTTGTGAAAGATTTACGTAATCTGTTGATAGCTGTTTGACGTCTTCAAACTTGCTTAATTCAAATGCTTGAACTATCAACAATTCTTGAATTTTTCTATTTGATGGATAAGAAGAATAAGCTTTTTCCAGATTTTTGAATATGTTCTCTTTTTCTTGAAGGGTTGCCCCTTCCCACGTTAAAAGCGATTTATAATAAATTGAAAAAGGATTTTCTCCAATATTCTCCTCTATTATATCAATGGAACTTAAAATTTCATTAAATATTTCCATATTTTTGGATTTTTGCCACACTTCATAGTTCAATAAAACATTGATGGCATTAACGATAACTGAATCAGGGTAATTGTTGGTTAATATCCTAATTCTATTGATACTTTCCTCTTCATTACCTGGATAGTATTCAGAAAGAACGTTCAACGCAGCTGAATCATCAGGTTTTAAAGAAGAAAGTATATAAGGCCTAGTTTGATTAGCAGCAGTTTTATATTCTTCGTTACCTGTTTCATAATATTTTAAATACAATCCTAAAACGTTCAAACTCTTCTGGGATGAAACTAATAATTCATCGGTATCAAAAGTATAAACGTAGCTATCTAAATTACCGGCATAGATATTCAAAGTTATAAAAAAAATGGAAAGAATTAGAAATGATATTTTTTTAAGAAGTCGATACATGTGTCAATTCTCCTAATTATTTTTTAGCGCCATACGTTAAGGGGGTTCCCCTTAATAACCCCAAATCAAGGTCAAAATCATTTAAAAACATTGTTTGCACACTGCGGCAAACTTAAAAAATCTTTTTGCACAAGGCTGCAAAAGGGCTCCGCCCTGTAGTTTTGTTTGTTATCTGGGAACATTTGTTTGCTTTTGATAACCGTGAGGAACTATCTCATCATCTTCGAGTTGAAACACTACCTTCGTAATTGGTTTTGTAGGCATAAATTTTTTCTTGTGTATGATTATTTCAGTTCCTGGATATACCACTTTTTTTGCTATGATAAAGGCAGATTCTTTAGATGATTGAATTTTATTTCTAATCGTTTCCAGCTTTTCTTTATCTTCTCTTACTTCTGATAAGAGCATTTTATAGGTGTTAAAAGATTTCTTGTAGTATTCTAACCTCTTTTGGTCTATTTTACCTTTTTCTTTTAGGACTTGGATCCCTTTGATTATAGAATTGAGTTTCCTAAGATTTTCCATATCGAGGGCAATTTTTTGTTCTAATTTATTTAACTCTTCGTTAAGGTCAGGTAAAACTCCCACTTCACAGATAGATCTGACACCCATTTCACTCCCTAAAATTTCCGCTTCTATAAGGTTGGTAGCTAAGGTATATCCACCTGAGATCTTTCCGGTACCACCTTCAACGATGACATGTTTTCCTGCTTTGATGTTAGAATTGACGATGGCTGTTTTAACTATTACATCTTCTTCAGCTTCGATATTGGCGTTTTCGATGTAATTGCACCTCAAGATTTTAACCTTTATAGAACTTTTACCGGCACCTTTTATTCCAAATATTTTGGCTTCTCCTTCACAAAATACCGTAGCAGATTCAACTACACCTTTGATCTCTAAATAAGAAGTAGCTTCAACGTAAAAACCCGATTTAACATCCCCGTTAATGATCAACTTCCCTGGGAAGCGAACGTTACCAGTAGCGTAGTCTATGTTTCCTTCTATCTTGTGTTCGTCAGAAACATCTAAGCTTATCTCACCATTCGGTGTTTCTTTACTGAGGAACTTTCCATCTATCTTTGAAATTACCTTATTGTTGTTTACTTCAACGTTATTACCTAACTTTAGTTTTAGCTCTTTTCCCTGAATACCTTCGATTTTTTCTCCCCGTACGTTTCTTCCGGATTCACCTTTGGTTGGAGGAATTATCTCTGCCAGTGTATCTCCTTTTTTTACGATTATCAATTGGCTACTTTCTTTTAAGTCAACATAGCTATTTTCATTGTTAAGTTTTTCTTCAATATTCTGCTGAAAGATTAACTGTGCATCTTTCCCAACCTTCGGAGGCATTCCATACGCAATAGCGTATTCCTTATCATATTCGGGTTCAGAGACAATTTCTTCAATAACTTCTGATTTTATCCCTACTACCACACCTTTTTCTTTTAGAAAAGCCTTTATTCCGCCAATAGTAGGTGGTCGTCCATCATCTATTAATTTTAAAGATGCCACCATCCCATCTTCAGAGATTCGCAGATCATATTTAGCCAATCTAAACTACCCCTCTTTCACCATAATATTACTTTCCCTTTCCAGTTATCAATCTTGTATCTGGAACTTGTAACGATGTTAAAATCTTGGGCTATTTCTTTTTTTATTAGGATGATTTGAGGTTTCAAATATTTCAAAAAGTGCAATCCAACCTTTTCTAAAAACTTTGCTGGAATATCTTGTGGAATTCTAAGCAAGTCTTTTTTGTAAAATGTAAAATATTTTTGGGTTAACTCTTCTCCAAGTATCTCAACTAAACTCTTGTAATTTTTTTGCTTAGACTCCTCTTCATACCTTTTTGATTCGTTCAAAGAAAAAGAACAACCACAATAATTTTGACGATAAATATTGTAAGTTTTACATATTTGTGCTGCCATATGAACACCATTATTGGACCTAAAGTTTACATACTTAAAAGATGGATTTTCTTCTTTATCCAAATTCTTCGTTATTTCTAAAATATCCTTGTGAGACTTTCTAGGGGAAGCAAGAAGAGTCGTTGAATAGATAGAAAAATTCAATCGTTTAGCTTTAGCTTTGGTCTTTTCAAGCCTCAACTTCATACATTCATAACATCTTTTAGGGCTGTCTTCCTTATTTGCCGTGAGGCTGTTCTCTTTCCCCTTTATCCTTTCTAAAAACTTATCAGGTTCATAATCTCCTTCGTAGAGTTGGAACCCCCAAATATCCCTTAATTTTTTAACTTCATCCAATCTCTTGGAATATTCTTGAAGTGGATAAATATTCGGGTTGTAAAAAAATACAACAGGTTCGAATCCCTGTTCTGCTAATTTTCTATAAGAAACCGTTAGATCAGGTGCGCAGCAAACGTGTAAGAAAATCTTCAAAATACTATCTTCCCTTCCATTTTTTCTATCGTAGAAGATGGAATACCTAATTTCTTTAGATCATATAAAGAGCTTATACGTTTAATAGCCCTATATTCGATAATTTTCTGTGCAGACACTTCTCCTATTCCCGGTAAACTTTCCAATTCTTCACTGGATGCTTCATTTATGTTTATTTTATCATCCACTATTTCGTAAACAACCTCTGAAAGATAAATATAGTCTTTAATATTTGAAAATGTTTTTTCTCCTATACCAGAAACGTTCATAATGTCTTCTATTTCCCTAAAACCTTTCTCTTGTCTATAATTTAGGATTGCTTGTGCCTTGGCGGGTCCGATTCCAGGTAGTTCGATCAACTCTTCAACTGACGCGGTTAAAAGGTCTATTTTATTTTCCTGATAAGAATTAAGTCTACCTTCTTCACCCGAGTGATATCGATCAACCGTTAAAATCCCAAGCAAAACAACTAAAATTATACTTAATACCGGAAAAAGGAGCTTTTTTCTCATTGTATTTCTACTCCACTAAAGTAGATACCTTTAGTGAATCTGTCTGCTATACTCAGTCCAGTTAAATCAAAAACAAGCTTCTCATTCATATTTTTCAAGTATGTTTGTGCCTCGTTATAATCATCAAACAGACCGACGAGTATTGCCCAATAATCTTCGTTACTCTGTTGAAACTTACCGTTGAAAACAAAAGCGGGGATGCCCCCTTGTCTTAACGCCATCGTAGGAAACATAGCTGGTGCTGGAGTAGTGTATAGGTAAATTTGAATGGAAAATAGGTACTGCTCTTCCTCTTTCCCTTCCAAAGAAAAATCCGAACGATACAAGTAATACTTATCCCCGTTTTGAAAAATAAAGTAAGATATATCGTTGTTTAAAGCGTACAACGCCTCTTCAAAGACCTCGCGTTGATCGTAAAAAACTTTTACGGAACCTTTGTTGTATGGTTTTAACATCGTAACCGAGTTGTTCAGCAACACTTGATAATCGAGTTCTTGAATATTGTAACTTACCCTCGCCATTGTGTTCCCAATCTCAATCTGTGGCAAAACTAAATCTTCTAACACAGCAGATTTGGAAGTTGGTTCAACTTCATTTGGTATGTTTACTTGAGTATTATCTAACTCTTCAATTTTAAGTTTAAGATTATTCATCTGACTTTTTAAATATATAGTATACGTTGTCAGCGCGAAGGTGATCAAAGGTAAAATAAAAACAAGAATTAAAATAACTGTGAACCAACGCGGATTATTCTTTTTCATGATTCATACACCTCTCAAAAGAGATTTAAACTCTAAAAGGAGATCTTTCAGCTCTCCAAAATTCAAAAGCAAATCCACAAAGCCGTCCTCTTTTAGTAATATTTCTCTTATAGGTACGTTGTTCACTTTAGCCTTGATGTTTTGGATTTTTGATGATTTCAAATCTTCGAAACTTCTTATGTTTTCAAAGATCTCTTGAAAATTTTTCTCATGTATATACCCAAATTTAAAACTCAAATACACAAGAAACGCAAAAGACAAACTCTCATTTTGAACGAAATCAGCTTTTACAGAGGTATCTGCAATGTATTTCATCAATTTGGTCCCAGGAAAAGGTAAATCATTAGAATAAAGGGACAAAACAAATTTAACAGCAGAATAAAGATAATCCTCTAAATCTAAGCGGATGAAATTTTTAGAATACTTCAAAGATAAGCTGGCAAAGTTATTGTCAAACAAAATCCCCAAAATATATCCCAAGAAAAACTGTTTTTTCATATCTTTTTTATCTAAAAATTTGCAAAAATACGGATCTATATAAACTAGATCGGGATAACCGCTCACCTTCAAAAAATTCTTAGTGTAATTCATATCTAAATAGAATTCTCCCGAAACGGGTAAATATATCATAGAAGACAGTGTTGTTGGCATAACTGTGAAGGTCCCTTTTGGAAAATCCAAAGTATGAAAAACGTAACCAGCCATGTCTATCAAGGAACCCCCACCTATCACCACTAAATTGCTATAACTACCTTCTACCATGACCTTACACAGTTCTAAATATTTATCGAAATACTTGGTTTCATTGCCGCCTTTTACATAAAAGATATTGTTACCGGATCCTGTATTTAAATGATTTTTCAAATTGGAATCGATTATCATCAAAGTTCCGTATTTAGATGCGTATCTTTTAGAAAATTCTTTGTAATACCCATGGCTTATATTGATATTAATGTCTTTCTCAATACCCTTAGAAAAACTGATACTTTTCATCTTTTTTCGTCCTTTTTACCTAATTTCGTCGATTTTATCGACACGCCTTTTATGTCTTCCACCTTCAAAATCTGTCGATAAAAACTTGTCTACCGTCCAAATGGCTAAATCAATGCCCATAAGTCTACCTGCTAAAACCAAAACGTTGGCGTCGTTATGTTTTCTAGCGTATTCTGCCATCAATGGATACAAGCATAAAGCACCTCGTATGCCTTTCACTTTGTTCACTGCGATTGACATCCCGATTCCAGTACCACAGATACCTATGCCAAAATCAACTTCGCCTTTGGTTACCTTTTCACCAAGTTTTTTGGCATAATCTGGATAATCGACACTAGCATTGGAATTAGTCCCCAAATCTATTATATCGAATTTCTTCTCTAAAAGATAATTTTTAATCTGTTCTTTCATATCATATCCGGCATGATCGGAGGTAATTACAATTTTCATGAAAATACGCTCCTTTTGATTATAGAATGTTGTCTTTAGTAACTCTTGTATTTAGCGCCCCTTCGCCCCGCT
>NZ_AZRM01000034.1 GCF_002895605.1 Petrotoga miotherma DSM 10691 | reverse complement strand
TATAAAAGCCATTCAAAGAAGGAGGGGTTGAGTTGAAACTTAGCACTGAAGCAGCACCCCATTTTCGAACTACCAATACCACCCGAAAAATTATGATCGATGTTTTGATATCATTGATACCTGCTGTTATTGTTTCAACATGGATCTTTGGTTTTCGAGCCCTTTTCATTATGTTATTTTCTATGGTTTTTGCAGAAACATTGGACTTTTCGATCGTTCGTTTTGTAAGGAAGCAAAAAGACCATATCCCTGATTTTTCCGCTTCTGTTACAGGATTACTCTTGGGTATGAACCTTTCTTTAGCCGTAAACTGGTGGCAAATTATGTTAGGAGTAGTGGTTGCGATCATTTTAGCAAAACAAGTTTTTGGAGGTCTAGGTCAAAACTTTTTTAACCCCGCATTAGTTGGAAGGGCCTTTATGGTGATATCTTTCCCTACAGCTATGACTACCTGGTATGTACCTTTTTATTACCAGAATCCTGATATTGTTACTTCTGCCTCCCCTTTAGGAATAATTTCTGAAGAAGGAATGAACACAGTACTCCAAAATTATACTTACTGGGATATGTTCATCGGCAGAATTCCTGGTTCTATCGGAGAAGTTAGTGCTTTAGCTTTAATTATTGGTTTCATATACTTAGTCATTAAAGGCAGAATAAAATTGATGATCCCTGTATCCTATATAGGAACGGTTTTGATTTTTAGCACTATTTTTCATATAGTTGATCCTAATAAATTTGGAACTCCCTTGTTTCATCTTTTAGCAGGGGGTTTGATCTTAGGTGCATTGTTCATGGCAACGGATATGGTTACTTCTCCAATGTCCATAAAGGGCCAGTTCGTTTTTGGTATGGGAGCTGGTATTTTGACGATGATCATAAGATTCTTTGGTAGTTACCCCGAAGGTGTTTCCTTTTCAATCCTTATCATGAATGCGTTTGTCCCTTTGATAGATGATTGGTTAAAACCCAAAATATATGGAACAACCAAAGGGGAGATAAAACATGCGTGAATATATAAAAACAGGTTTAATCTTAGCCGCCTTTATGATTGCTGCCGGATTTTTAGTATCTGTTGTGTACAATTTTGTGAATCCAATGATAGTACAATCCGAATTTAATAATACATTGTCAGCTATAGAAGAAGTCTTAAAAGATGCAAATACGGGTGAATATTTAGTTTCTAATATTCCTAAAAACGAAGAAGAGTTAGAAAGAAATATATGGAAAGAAGATCAAAATGGAGTTTTATACGTAAGTCAAAAAAATGCAAAAGTCTATTCCCCTGTTTATAAGTTTACTGAAAATAACACTGAAATTTATGTCATGACAGTTTCAGGAGTAGGATACGGAGGAGATGTGGTTAGCGTTATTTCGTTCATCAAAAAAGAAGGTGGCCAAATTACTTTGAATAAAATAGAAGTAATAAATTATTCACAAGAAACGCCGGGACTAGGGGCCAGAATCTCTGAAGAATCTGTAAAAAAAAGATTTAGCTCGATCCCAGAATCAGGTTTAAATGTAGGCGTTAAAGTCGATAAAGACGCTGGTGTTACTGTCCCAACTAATTCAATAAATACTTACAAAGAACAAGGTGTAGTAAAAACTAGTGATGTAATGACAGGAGCAACAATTACTCCTAGAGCGGTCGCCGATTCTATCAATGCAGCTGTAGAATTTTTAAAAGAGAAAGGGGTGATGTGAAAAGATGGCTGATCTAAAAAACTTTACCAACGGTTTGATAAAAAACAATCCCGTTTTTGTTCAGGTATTGGGAATGTGTCCTACTTTAGCTACAACCACAAGCGCAGAAAATGGTTTAGGTATGGGAATAGCCACCCTATCTGTCTTAACAATGTCAAACATTGTCATTTCTTTGATTAGAAAAATAGTTCCTAAAAAGATAAGAATACCTATTTATATTGTAGTTATAGCCTCTTTTGTAACAATGATAGATCTCATAATGCATGGATTAACATACGAATTATGGCAGACTTTGGGAATATTTATACCTTTGATAGTTGTTAACTGTATCATTATGGGAAGGGCAGAGTCTTTCGCATCGAAAAATGGAGTTGTAGATTCAATACTTGACGCCTTGGGAATCGGTTTAGGTTTTACAGGCGCCCTTGTATTATTAGGATCGGTAAGAGAATTATTGGGCAATGGAACAATCTTTGGTTTTCCTATTTGGGGAGAAGCCATTAATTTATACCTTTTCATACTCCCACCTGGTGCCTTTATAACTTTAGGACTTTTACTTGGAATGTTCAATTCAATAGGTATAAGTAGAGAAAATAAAAAGAAGAAGGCAGGTGCTAAAAAATGAATCTTATCCTTCTGTTTATTTCAGCCGCTTTAGTTAACAATATTATTTTAACTAGATTTTTAGGTATTTGCCCTTTTTTAGGAGTTTCTAGAAGCAAAAGTTCCGCTATTGGTATGTCTATCGCCGTGATTTTTGTCATGACGTTAGCGGGAGTAATAACTTGGCTCTTAAATCAGATACTAATAATGCTTGGAGTAGAATTTTTGAGAACGATTGTGTTTATTCTTGTAATTGCTGTACTTGTTCAATTTGTTGAGTTCTTTATTAAAAAATCAATCCCAGCCCTTTACGAAGCCTTGGGAATATACTTGCCCCTTATAACAACTAACTGTGCAATATTGGGGATCGCATTGTTAAACATACAAACTAATTACACCTTTATCGAAAGTGTGGTAAACTCTTTTGCCTCTGGATTGGGGTTTTCGCTAGCATTGATAATATTTTCTTCAATAAGAGAAAAAATGCAACTAAACAACGTTCCGAAACCTTTCCAAGGTACCGCTTTAGCGCTAATAACAGCTGGACTTCTTTCAATGGCTTTTATGGGGTTTTCAGGTTTAGTAAAATTGTGAAAAAGGGAGAATTATCTCCCTTTCACTTTTTGTATATGTATAATTCATCAATTACTTCATCAATTGGAGTATATTGATTTGGGAAAAGAGGATTATCAACTCTTGCCACTGCTTTTACAGTAACCTTGATAGAATCTTCGTAAACATCAAAAATAATGTAATGAAGCTTTCCAAGCACGTGCTTTACATGCCAGGGCAAAGGATCCGCTCCATGATTTGTATTTAGTTTAGCACCCCCTCCACCACTGGTTATAAACATAATTCCATCCTTGAAATATCTTTCGTAAGCGTGTATATGTCCGTTTATCACAACATCAACACCGTACTTTTTGAAAATAGGTAACCAATTTTTTGTGTTGAAATGACCTTCTGGAAGGTTTTCTTCCATACTGCCATACTCCGTGGCTGTCGTCCAAAAAGGATGATGAAAAGCCACAAAGATAAACTTTTTATCATTATTGTTTTTAAGATCTTCTTCTAACCACTCCATTTGTTTTTCATACAGATTTGAAGATTCTAAAATATTAGAATCTAAGATAACAAAATGAGAGTTTCCATAATCAAAAGAGTACCATCTTTTGGAATAATCTCCACCACCACTTGGAAGCTCGAATGCCCTATAATACAGTATGCTATTTCTTTCATGGTTACCTAAAACCATGTAATATGGAATTTGAGAACTTAAAGGGTATGCAGATTCAAAAAATTTACTCCAACTCTTTTCTGACGTACCTTCTTCCGTGTGATCTCCAGGTTTAAGAATGAATGCTGTATTTAGATCCGAATCCTCTACAATTCTATTAACAACGTAAGCGTGCCTTTCATCATAGATTTGGGTATCTCCATAAACTATGAATCTAAAGGTATTGATATTTTCATCTAAAGGCTTTGTTTTAAAAGCCTTTTTTTCTGTCTTAACCTCATTTAGAGTATAGGTATCTTCAACATTTATCACATACTCATAGGAAGAATCAGGTTGCAAATCAGAAAGTTCTATATAATGATATTCCAAAGGAAATTCGTTTTGTATTTCTAACACCTTAGCTTCGTTGTCTGAATCGTAAACGTCTACAGTTGATCGAGCAGGGACAGCCATCCTGAAATTAATAGTCACACCATTTTCCTCTTTATTAGTGAGAAAAGGTTTGTAATAAAAATAATTTTCAGCAACTTCAACAAAAAGACCTTCCGACCCCAAAAGAGAAACAGATTCACTCTTCAAATTTCCAAAATCTACCTTAACTTGGAAATTTTCATAATCTTCGCCATAGGGAAGATAAAATTTAGCTTTTCCTTTTTCATCAACGAGCTGAACATCTTGAATGGTTCCCAATTTATCTTCTAGAACAACTCTCATGCCCTCAGCAGACTTTTCATTGCCCAATATTATATTTTTTTCGATAGTTGCATAACCTATACTGAATTTATCGTAATATCTTTTTTCTATTTCGCTAACACTCTCACCAACGGTTATAACTCTTGTAAATTCCAGCAAATCCTGAGGTTCAAGGGTAAAAAATGAGATACTTGTGGTCATCTCATCGTTTGCTATAACCCTCTGAAATGTTTGATCATCAACTGGGAAATAGCCAAAGCTCCCAAAATCTTGCTGAAGAACTAATACATAGTTATTTAAGATCTTTGACTTGATAAAAAAAGGAAATGTGTCTGAGTAATCTATTATTTCATTCATTTGGACTCTTTTTTTTGTTTCCGTTTTGTTAGTTATCATAGTACTCAATAAGAGGTTTTGATCTTGTAAGGTATATTTATTCACTACTTTGAAGTCATTTTGATCATAAATGAAAGAAATTGAATCTTCTGAAGTTTCTATAACGCTGTTTTGGAATTCTACACTAGAAATTAGAATTTTATGATTTGTGAAAAGACTTTGGTTAGCTTCATTACTTTTAAAAAAGGTGATATATCCATTTTCTTTAGAAATCCCTGTTGTCAAATAGTTGTTAGATAATATATAATTATCCTGATCAGTTGAAATTACATCTACTGAAAAAAAGTGCACAGACAAAATGGCAAAAAGAAATACGATAAAATACTTTTTCACAATAATGCCCCCTTTTCGTGTTTTTCTCACTTTTAATTATATCATATACGAAAAAACCTTCTGTGTGATATAATATTTGCTGAATTACACTTTATCCTTGCAAAAAATTCAAAATTTTTTCTCCGGAGGTGAAGTCATGGCAAAGAAAAGTTCTTATGCGAAAGAAGCAGAAGAAAAAATGAAAAAAACCATTGAACATTTCGAAGATGAATTGAAAAAAGTAAGAACTGGAAGACCTACTACCGCTATTTTTGAGGATATAAAAGTTGATTACTATGGGGTGCCAACTCCTATTAACCAGGTCGCAACTTTAAGTGTTGGAGAAGAAAGAACCGTTGTGATCACTCCATGGGATAAAAAGATGCTGGAACCTATAGAAAAAGCGATAAATGCTTCTAATTTTGGCTTTCACGCTATAAATGATGGTAACGTAGTGAGGGTATCTTTTCCAAATCCCACTATCGAAGAAAGAAGAAAATTAGTAAAAGCGGTAAAAGAAATGCTGGAAGAAACAAAAGTAGCTTTAAGGAACATTAGAAGAGACGATATAAAAAAGATTAAAGAAATAAAGAACGAGGGCTCATTAAGTGAGGATGAAGCAAAAAAAATGGAGGAAGAAATCCAAGAGATTTTGAAAGAAAAAGAAGAAGAAGCAGAAAAAATATTCCAAAAGAAAGAAAAAGAGATTATGGAGTCATAATATGAAACTTTCGAAAGTGCCTACTCACGTGGGTATAATTATGGATGGAAACGGAAGATGGGCAACTAAAAGTGGACATGACAGGAACTATGGACATCAAAAGGGTGCTGAAACTGCCCTAAATGTTATTGAGTGGTCTAAAGAATTTGGAATTAATTATCTTACCTTATACACCTTTTCAGAAGAAAATTGGAAGAGACCACAAAATGAGATAGAATTTTTGTTTGATTTATTCATAAGATACTTTGAAGATAACCTTAAACGAATCATAGAAAACGGGGTAAATGTAAGATTTTTGGGAAGAATCAATAAACTACCAGAAAATCTTATAAAGACTTGTAAAGAAATCGAGGAGATAAGTAAACATAACAAAGATTTCAATTTGATCTTTGCCTTGAATTACAGTGGAAGGCAAGAGATTTTAGATGCAGTAAACAAAATCTTGGAAGAAAAGAAGATAACGGTAACAAAAGAAGATATTGACAACAACCTTTATTTACCGAATGTTCCTTATCCTGATTTAATAATAAGAACCGCAGGTGAACAAAGATTAAGTAACTTTTTACTTTGGCAATCTGCTTATTCGGAGCTGTATTTTACAGAAACTCTATGGCCCGATTTTTCTTATGATGATTATCTCAACGCCCTTTTAGATTATTCTAAAAGAGAAAGACGATTTGGTGGTATAAGCAGTAAGTTTAAAGATATGGAGGAAAACTTTTGAATAAAAAAGAACTCTGGACAAGAGTATTATCAGGGGTAATTATAGGACCCATAGTTGTCTTTTCTTATCTAACATATCCCACTCTTTTAGGATTGGTTACAACTATAGTGATGTTGGCATCCTTTGAACTGATTGAATTATTTACAAGCGATGTCAAAAACGATTTCATCAAGCTTTTGCTAACTTTTATTGTAGGAACATCTAGTCTTATATATGGGTTCTCTTTGGAGGCTGAATATAGAGGAATTTTACCTTTTGAAAGTGAAGGAATATTTTTCTTAGCTTTTGTAGCGTCTGTATTTTCGATCATGCTCTTAGTTAAAGAGATAACTCACACAAAAAGGTTTATAGAATCTTCTGCATTAAGTATTATCTACGTATCTTTTTTCCTTTCAAATTTTTATTTGATTCATTTGAACTATGGAGCAGGGATGGCGATTTTAGCATTAACCACGGTATGGGCTTATGATGCCGGTGCATATTTTTTCGGACTTAGTTTTGGTAAGCATAAACTTTCTCCACATTTTTCACCAAAAAAAAGTTGGGAGGGATTATTAGGTGGCATCTTTTTCGCTTTTGCTTATATACTTATATTTGATTCCATTGGGATTTTTTTTGGAAGTATTCAAAAAATAACTCTTTTGCAGACTCTTATCTTTGCGCTGATGGTGGGTTTCTTCGATACCATCGGTGATTTAACAGAATCAATTATTAAAAGGTATTATAATGTAAAAGACTCTGGAGAAATTCTACCAGGTCATGGGGGAATGCTCGACAGAATTGATGGTTTGTTGATCGTAACCCCAATGTGGTATTTTTTGTTGAGAATACTATGGATATAGGGGGGAAACATGAAAAACACAAAATTTAAGGAAGGTTTCACAGTAGTTGAGGTTCTAATAGTATTGGGGATCATTTCGATCCTCGCAAGCATCGCCATCCCATCGGTTACAGGACTTATCAATCAAGCTAAAGCAACTAAAATAGTAACTGAAATGCAAAATGTTCAAGTCGCTGTAATGAACTATGGCATTTACAATCCCGATTTAAAAGGCTTAGAAATGGAAGATCTTCTGTCAGATGGCTATTTAACTTCTCAACCTGAAAATATAGAAATAGATTCGACTAACCCTTTAGAAATCAGAATCGAATACAATGGTACAACTCTTTCCGCAACAGAGCTAAAAAAGATTAACAACAACATACTTATCGATAATGATACTGCTTATTTAGTAGTTAAATATTAAAAGAATAGAAATCAGAAACTTCAGTGAGGGTGGGAAGCGGGGCAAAGGGTTACTGACAGAAGTTTTAGAGTTTTCAAAGAAAGAATAATTTGAAAAAAAATTAGGAGGATTTCTATATGAAATATTTTACCTCTGAAGAAATCAGAGAAAGATTTTTGTATTTTTTTGAGAAAAAAGGGCATAAAAGGTTACCTAGTTCCTCCTTAATTCCCAACGATCCTCAATTGTTGTTTACGGTGGCTGGAATGGTCCCTTTTAAACCAATATTTTGGGGAAAAGTTGAACCAACGTATACGAGGATAACCACATGTCAAAAATGTTTAAGGACGAACGATATAGAAAATGTTGGAAGAACCCCCAGACATCATACCTTTTTTGAGATGTTGGGGAATTTTTCTTTTGGGGATTATTTCAAAAAAGAGGCTATAAAATGGGCTTGGGAATTTTTAACAGAAGAATTGGAACTTCCAGCCGAAAAATTATGGGCTTCTGTGTATGAAACCGATGACGAAACTTTTAATATTTGGAAAGACGACATCAAAATACCTGAAAATAAAATACTAAGATTCGGTAAAGAAGAAAACTGGTGGGGACCTGCAGGTCCAACCGGCCCATGTGGGCCATGTTCAGAAATATACTTTGATACAGGGTATACCGAAAACTGCCCTGATCAAGAAAACTGCACTCCTGCATGCGATTGTGGACGTTTTGTCGAGATTTGGAATATAGTTTTCACTGAATATTATTCCGATGAAAACGGAAACCTATCTCCTTTACCAAGAAAAAACATTGATACCGGGGCGGGTTTTGAAAGAATCTGCGCAGTGGCTCAAGGCAAATATGATAATTTTGACTCCGATCTATTCAAAGAAACAATAGAAGAAATACAACGAATCTTTGGTGTAAAGTTCAGAGAAAATAAAAGCAAAGATGTATCAATAAAAGTAATAGCTGATCATTCAAGGGCGATTGCCTTTCTAATATCTGAAGGAATTATACCATCAAATGAAGGAAGAGGCTACGTTTTAAGAAGATTAATAAGAAGGGCTGTACGACATGGAGCTTTTTTGGGTGCAAAAGGCCCATTTTTAAACAGTATTCTTGAAACAGTGATTAAAAAAATGGGAAAATTTTATCCTGAACTTATCGAAAAAGAAAATTTAATTAAAGATATTTCTTCTATGGAAGAAGAAAAGTTTTTTGAGACGATGGAAAAAGGGATGGAAAGATTAAACAACATAATTCAAAACTTAAACAACGAAGATACATTACCCGGAAAAATCGCCTTCGAACTTTACGATACATACGGATTTCCTTTGGATCTCACAAAAGAGATATTATCCGAAAAAGGGATAGAAGTTGATGAAAAAGAATTCACAGAACTGATGAACAAACAAAGAGAGATGGCAAGAGCAGCTTCGGGTAAAGTAGAATATGATACAACTAAACAAATTTACAAAGAAATCGATAAATTTTTGAATCCAACTGAATTTATTGGTTATGATAAACTAAGTTCAACCGAAGAAGTTCAGCTTATACTCAAAGGAGACAGTATTGTCCAACAAGCTCAAGAAGATGAAGAAATTGAACTATTTTTCTCTAAAACGCCTTTTTATGCAGAAAGGGGAGGGCAAGTCTCTGATAAGGGTATTATCTACAATGAATCATTCGAAGCTGAAGTTATACATGTTAAACCTATAAGAAATGAGATAATATCTCACCTAGTAAAAATAAAAAAAGGTAGTATAAAAAACGGAGAAAAAGTATTTCTAAAAGTTGATGAAAAAAAGAGAAAAGCGACAGAGAAAAACCACACAGCAACACATCTTTTGCATTCTGCACTAAGAAAAGTAATTGGAGAGCATATAAGGCAAGCTGGCTCATATGTGGCTCCGGAAAGATTAAGATTCGATTTCACACATTATGAGCCTTTGAGCCAAGATCAAATAAAGCAAATCGAATACCTTGTAAACGAACAAATACAAAAAGCTATCCCTGTTAACATATACCTAAAAAGCTTAGAAGAGGCAAAAAATATGGATGTTATAGCCTTATTTGAAGAAAAATACGGAGAAGTGGTAAGAATTGTGGAAATTGACGATTTCTCAAGAGAGTTCTGTGGTGGAACACATGTTTCGAATACAGGACAAATAGGTCTATTCAAAATTCTGGAAGAATCTTCCATTTCTTCAGGAGTTAGAAGAATAGAAGCTATTACTGGTTTTGAAAGTCTTAACTATGTTATAGAATTGGAAAGTATTATCACTAATTTATCTAAAATATTAGACTCATCAAGGGACCAGATACCAGATAAAATCGAAACCATCCTAAAAACTATCAAAAATCAGGAAAAAGAAATTAAACAACTTCAATTTCAACTAGCCACAAAAAATATAGAAAGATTAGCGCAAACCCCACAAATCATTGAAGGCGAAAAGGTGGTAGTAGCTCAATTAGAAAATTTGGAAAAAGACGTTCATGCCAATACAGCCGATATTCTACTTCAAAAGTTGGGTAGAGGCGTTGTGATCCTTTTCAACAAGAGTAACAACGATCAAGTAAGTTTGGTAGTTAAGGTATCCAAAGACATTTCTAAAAAATTCCATGCGGGAAACATTGCAAGAAAAATAGCCTCCTATTTAGGTGGCGGTGGAGGCGGTGGACCAACTTTTGCACAAGCCGGCGGAAAATATGCTAATAAGGTAAAAGAAGTGATAGAACATATAAATGATTTTATGGGGGCTTGAGATTGCTTGCTGTTGCCTTATCTGGAGGCGGGGCTAAAGGTGCTGCCCACGTTGGGGCACTTTTAGAACTTGAAAAAATGGGGATCAAATTTGATATCGTTGTTGGTACAAGTATTGGCGCACTCGTAGGTGCTGGTTATGCCATTTTAGGTAACTCCGAATTACTATATGAATATGCTTTAAGGTTACAAAAAGCTCCTTTTATAAAAAAAGCACCTATGTCGCGCAAAATACCTTCTATTTTGACGTGCATAGGTGCAAACTTACTACCATCGACTTTACCCTCTTTTCTTTATTTTTACATATTAAAAAAGGTATTTAAAGATATTACCTTTGAAGATTTGAAAATTAAATTCTATTGTACCGCCGTAAAAATGGAAAGTGAAGATTTAGTAATTTTCAATGAAGGACCTTTGTTCCCTGCTTTAAAGGCTAGTATGGCGATGCCTGGTGCATTCAGGCCCGTTAAAATAAACGGTAGCAAATACATAGATGGTGGAACATTGGAAAAGCTACCTATCCTAACGGCTAAAAAAGTTGGTGCGGATAAAATTATCGCCCTAAAACTCTTATCAAAGAAGATAAAATACGAGGAAATAAAAAATGCCTCCCAAGCTTTTGATAGGATGGATTGTATAAGAGAAAATATATACGATAATTTAACAAAAAAGTTTGCTAACATACTTATCGAATTGCCCACAGAAGATTTCAATACTTTAGATTTTACACAAACACAAGCCTTAATAGATACTGGGAGAAAAGCTGTTTTAGAAAAAAAGGAAGAAATCTTGGAGAAAATACTATGATTTTAGTAAGCGGAGGTTTTGGATGGCAAGGAATTAAAGCAGCTGAAAATTTGAAAGATTTAGATCTATCCAGTTATGATAAAATCATCACCAATGGTATCACAGGGTTTTGTATCGCCTGTTTTCAACTCAAAAAAGAAAAGATTCTTCATCAAAGTATAAAAAGCTTAAAACCCTACTTGAACACAATAGACAAAGATTACATGTTTTTTGGAAACATAAAAAATTGTCTCAAACTTTCTTCAAATTTAGGCAAGTACAAATATCAATTAAAAGAAGACGCCAATTTAAATATTCCTTTAGAGATCGAACTGATAAATTTAAAAACCGAAGAAATAACTACTAAAAAGATCGGGACCATTCAAGAAAGTTTTTTCTTTTCTACCCTCTTACCTGGTATTAGGCCACCATTTCAAGGATGGTACAATACCGCTTCCTTTTCAAGAACACCTTGCTACTCATTATTAAAGTATAAAGGTGAAAAAATAGAAATATATGATTCACCATATAATTATCATAAATCTTCAACCATACAAAGGTTATACAAATCCATTCAAGTTATGAGAAGCAGATACTTTTACGAATTGATCATGGATGAAATCAAAACAAGAAATAAGGTAAATTTCAAAGGATAAAAGAAGGGAAAAGATGAAAAAACTTTACAAGGTGGAAGTAGAGGAAAGATCATCAAATAAAAGATACGAATGTCTATTACTTTTAAAAAATAAAGAAGAAATTTACGCTCTTCTGTCTAATCTCAATATCATAGTTATCAACATCAATGTTGATAACTTTTATTTCAACCGTAAAAAATTCAATACAGATCAAATGATCAGCCTTGTTGATAATCTGTACCTCCTTGTAAACTCAGGCTTGACGCTCTTCGAAGCTATGGAATTTTTAGTTTTCAACGAACAGGTTGATAAGTTCATAAGAGGTGTAATTTCCAAGGGCTACTTCTTAGTCAAAAAAGGATTAGACTACAAAACCGCATTTGATTTTCCAGAAATAGATAGCTACTTTAGATATACCATAAATATTTCAAAGACAACGCTAATTTTAAGAAAAAACTTATCCAATTTAAAAAATTATTATAACAACATGAAACTCTCCAAGTCTACCGCCGAAAAATCATTAATATATCCTCTCCTCATTCTTTCATCAATTTTGGTTTTGCTTTTTCTTCTAAATTTTTGGGTTATTCCACAGTTTTCTTCACTTTTAGGATACGACATTAATCTCAACTTATCAACTTACATGTTGATAAGTTTGTTGATATTTTTCTTCTTAGGGTTGATAACTTTCTGGATAGGCAAGGAGAACGACATTATTTGGACAAAGATTCCGTTTTTAAAATTCTTGTACAAGAACTACATACTTCATGAATTCACAAGGAACGTTAACTTAC
This sequence comes from Petrotoga miotherma DSM 10691, assembly GCF_002895605.1. GTDB lineage: Bacteria > Thermotogota > Thermotogae > Petrotogales > Petrotogaceae > Petrotoga > Petrotoga miotherma. The sequence continues at coordinate 36,979 of NZ_AZRM01000034.1, read as the reverse complement.
TTTTAAAAAGTGGTCTCACAATATACAACGCTTTAGAAATAGTTCTCTCGAATACAAATTCACAGTACATATCATCCACTTTCTTAACAGCCTATTTGGATATAGAAAAAGGGAAAGATCTTACCGAGGTTTTTTCAAAAATCAAAGATGTTAAAGAATTTTCTTTAACAATAAGCGTCTCAAAGAGGAAAGGGAATTATAAAGAGGTATTTGACTTTTTAGAAAACTATTATTATTCTTCTTTTAAAACCGCGTCGGATAAAATTATGAAAATGATCGAACCTGTGCTTATAATATTTTTATCTGTAATAATTTTGAGTTTGGCATTTGAAATTTATTCCAATGTCTACTTAGGGGGGATAAAATTTGAAATGGGTGGCACATTCTAAATCTCATAAAGAAGGTTTTCTACTTATGGAAGTGCTTGTTTCTTTGAGTATCGAATTAATTTTGTTCTCGTCGATAGTTTTTTTCACTGTATATCCACTTCAAAGATATTTTTCATCTCTTACCGAAAGATTCATAGCTTCAGAGGTGGTGTATAAAACAAGAAGTGCATCAACACATTACGGAGAAGATAACAACTTAAACGGGATCTTACGCTCTCAAATAGTACAGGGGAGATTAAAAATTGTGACTTATGATATAAGATACAGAATAGAAGATCAAAGCAGCCAAGATCTATTATGGAGCTTTGGAAAAATAGCAGGAATGGGAGGCAGAATTGTAAACAGCGAAGGGAAAACCATATTTAACGTAGTTCCTGTCACGGGAGCACTCACCAATCCATGAGCTATCTTCAAGCCTTTGGAGGGATTATTATGATTAAGCTCAAATACAAAGGGAAAAAAGTATGTATAAACCATATAGACTGTTTTATTAAACCATTTGAAAACGAATTTCAACTGAGAAAAATATACTTCCAAGAAATAACTGATAAAAAAATTACTTTTAAAAAGATACATTCTTCTGATAAAGAATATTTTTTGGTAATCGATGCTAGTGATTATAAAAAATCAAAAAGATCTTTATTCTTTGACAGTATTCTACCTGTTCAGTCCATTCTTTTGAAAAAAGTCTTGGAATTCAAAGAAGGCAGATATGTTCTGGGTACAGATTTTTACAATTATGAGTTCATTAGAAACACAGAATTCGCATTTTCAGGATTAATAGTTGACGAAAAACCAACATACTTTTTTGATAACCAAGAATTGAAGGAATTAGCAATAAAATATTTGGAGGATAAAAGAATTGTTCCTGTTAGAATCTAACGTTAGAAAACTTCTGAAATACATACTAATAACAACAATAATTTTACTTTTTGTTCTTCTAGTGGTTGAAAGTTATGGCAAATATCAAGAATATCTGAATATCAAAAAGATGCAAAAAAACTTAAATTATACTTACAACAACTATCTTTACAAAGTTGCCAACCAAAGAACTGATATAGGTGAATTTTTTGATTTCTTAACAGATAACAATTTTTATTTAATAGAATTCAATTACTCTTTAGCTAATGGACTATCTGCAAAAGTTGCAACCTTTATGGAACCTACTCAAAAAATAAAGAGTAAATATTCCATATCTGAAGTCACCAAAATCAATATGGGATCAAAATATTATGTGGTTCTTGAAATTAAAGAACAAGGAGTCAACCCATGAAACATTATCTATTCATTATTCTTTTGTTGATCATAACTTTAGTTTACATAAAAAATTATGAAATTGAATCCCCGAATTTAAAATTCCCTCTCCATACCGTTTCAGAAATGGAAGGCAATTTCTCATCAGAATCTCTACAAAAAGAGTTAGAAAATATTTTAACTTCAGACCTCCTGGTGGAAAATATGACTATAAAAAGAAATAACGATTCTTTTCTTGAACTAGGGCATAATTTTGACATCTCAGTATCCTTTTCATACCCTAATTTTGAGTATACCTCTAAGGATGTTAAAGATAATAAATTTTATATAAAAAGCTCAAACATTTTCGAACCTTTAAAAATTGACTTATTAGATCTATGGTCACAAAAAGATAACTTGCCTAAATATCAAAAAGAAGGGGTAGAATTCTCGGGTTTTTTCATAGATTCAGAAGGAAGAAATACCGGGTTTGTTTATTTCTTTGATGAACTTATAAAGCTTTCCGCTGGCGATAAATTGGGAGAAGATTTAATATTGGCAATTTTTAGTGACGGAATTTTAATTCTAACTCAGGATAGAGAACTACTTGTTCTCTAGTAAATTCCAATTTCTCTAATTTTCTCATCTCCACTAATAGTATCTGCAAGAAATATTAACTTCATGTGAATTTTTATTTTCTCTTTCGTTATTTTTTATCCCTCAGAATATTCAGATTTCTTCAATCTTTTGCTTACGTATAATATGAACTAATGCGAGTTTTATAGATTTCTCAAAATATGGTATAATTAAGTTGAATAAACCAAATCTAACAAAAAAGAGAGGCAAAATATGAATGAATTAGTGCACAATCCTCACGATCGATTCTTCAAATGGATTTTCAGTGATAAAAAGATAGCTCGAGACTTCTTACAAAATTATCTACCTCAAGAAGCTGCAGAAATAGTAGACCTAGATTATTTAACTCCTGAAAACAACAGTCATGTAGATGAAAACCTAAGAGAAAGCCTCTCGGATATGTTGTATAAAACAAAGATAAAAGGACAAGATGGATACATATACATTCTGATGGAACATAAAAGCTACATTGAAGGTAAAGTAATCTTTCAACTGTTGAGATACATTACGAGCATATGGGAAGAAAAATACGATCCCAAAACAAAAAAGGTACCGATAATAATACCGATAGTAATATACCATGGAAGAGAAGTCTGGAACGTAGAAACGAATTTATCAAATATGGTGCAAGGGATAGAAGATTTACCAGATGAACTAAAAACATACTTACCGACATATCGATATGAAATATGTGATTTCTCAATCAAAGGGAAAAAAAGGATAATAGGATTAACAGCGATGAAAGTTGCAATAGAAGCGATGAGAGCAGGAACGGCAATGACCAAAGAAGAATTTAAAGAAAGATTAGGAAGGGTATTTGAATACATAAAACAACTACCAGAAGAACAGGTACATGAATGGTTTGAAGGGTGCATGATCTACCTATTAAACGTAAGGGAAGATGTAACGATAGAGGAGATATTAAAGGTACAAAAAGAAATAATGCCTGGAAGGGGTGAGATAGTTATGACGATAGCTGAAAAGTTGAGAAACGAAGGAAAATTAGAAGGTGAAAGAGAAGGTATTGAAAAAGGAAAACTTGAAGGCGAAAGAGAGTTCGCAGTTAGAATATTAAGCAAAAGATTTGGTAACCAACTAACTGAAGAAATAAAAGACAAGATAAGAAAAGCAGATGAGAAGACGATAGATTACATAGGAGATAACTTGTTAGAAATAACTATAGAAGAGCTAAAAGAATTACTGAAATAATTTCTGAAAAAGCGCCCTCCATGGGCGTTTTACTTTCTTTGTTTTTTCAAAAGTGGCTCTACATATCCTTATTTCCCTTTATTTATTAAAGTTTGTATAGTAATTTGATTAAATCTTTTCTTTTTACCTTTTTCTTGAATCTTCGATTTTTAAATTTCTTTTTCGATTAGTAAGATCAATATAAAATATTAATCTTCAAAGGAATGGTTCCCCTATCTATTTTTATATTCTAGAAACATAATTTTTTATATTCTGACAATATAACTTTGTTAAAGTTTATATTAATTATATACAATTAATTTAATTCAAAGTGAGGGGGTACCCGGTTTGATAAAAGTGGAGAATATCAAAAAATACTATGGAAAATACCTCGGAGTAGAGGACATTAGCTTTAAAATAAAAAAAGGAGAAATATACGGCCTTATAGGTCCTAATGGTGCTGGAAAAACAACGACTATAAGAGCTATGATGGGTATGATTTCAATTGATGAAGGGCGAATTACAATTGGGGATAAAAACATCCCACACGACCTTAAGCATATAAAAAATAAAATAGGTTACCTCCCTGGAGAAGTCAATTTTTATGAAAATATGAGAGTAAAAGATTTTTTTGATTTTAACGATAGATTTTATAAAAATATTGATAAGAAATATGAAAAAGAGCTAATAGATCTATTAGAACTTGAAACAAACAAAAAGTTCAAAGAACTTTCAATGGGAAACAAGAAAAAAGTTGGAATAATACAAGCCATTGTACACAGACCCGAATACATAATCTTTGATGAGCCTACCAACGGTTTAGACCCTCTTTTACAGCATAAATTATATAGTATTTTAGAAAAGGAAAAAGAAAGAGGTGCCACAATTCTTTTTTCATCTCATATATTATCAGAAGTTGAAAAAATTTGTGATAAAGTAGGGATCGTAAAAAAAGGAAAAATAATAAAAGAAAGTAATATTGAAGAGATAGCTAAGGTATTTAAAAAAACAATAACGATCTATAAACTCAAAGAAATAAATAAATTCAAAGATTTTGAAATAAAAGAACAAGAGGATTCTTATATAACTTATTTGGTAAAAAATGATGATTTAAATAGTTTTTTTGAAATTTTATCTAAATGTTCGTATGAAGATATAGAAATAAAAAGACCGTCTCTCGAAGAAATATTTATCGATTATTACAGGAGTGATGAAGAATGAACTTAAATTTATTAAAAAAAGAGCTTAAATTCACTTATAAAAATACACTATTATGGTCATTGTTGTTTGTTTTATTTACGGGCATGTATATACCTATGAGTAATCAAATCCTTTCTCAGTCCAATAATGTATTAGAACTAATTAATAATATGCCCAAATTTTTACTCGAATCTTTCGACTTTAGTGAACAAATATTTACTAAACCAGAAGGTATATTCGGGTCAGAAGGTATGAGTTTTGTTTATTTATTGGGAGCTGTTTTTTCAGCGATGCTTGTAGGGAAAGTTTTTGCAGATGAATATGAAAAAGGAACTATAGAATATTTGAGCGTAAAGCCAATAAGTAGATCTACTTTATACATAACTAAATTCACGAATATAATGATAAATATATTATTTTTAAACATTATTTTTACCCTTTCGGTTGTTTCTATGTACGCTATTTTTATGAAATATGAATATAATCCAGAAATATTGTTGGCTTTTGGAATATATTCCCTTACAGTACAAATATTTTTCTCTTCAATTTCTGTGATAATAAGCATACTCACCCAAAACAATTCTTCAAACCTGGGTATCTCACTTAGTATACTAATTTTCATGTATTTTGGAGATACTATGGCAAAGACTATAGAGGCAACAAGTTGGATAAAATACTTCAGCATATTTAACTATATTCCTTTGATGGAAACCGTTTTAGAGGAAAAAATCTTTTGGGTAAATTCCTTAATAATTTTGCTAATATCTTTTGGAATATATTATTTTTCTTATTACCTATTCAAAAATAAAGATATTAATGTATGAAATTTTCAATGTTTTGTATATTTTCCAACCAAACCGATTTCGTGTTTCAAACGTCTCATCTTTTTATGATTGATAATTATTCCATAATTTTTCCTAAAATACGCACACAGCTTAGTAGAACCTATAGTTTTTTGCTTTGAGACATACATATTGAGATGTTCCTTGATTTTTATCAGTTCAGCGATTACAAATTCATCAGGAACCTTATCGCCATTCACAGTATAGCAAAAACCTCGAGTTTTAGAATTAGAATGCTTTTTCTTTGACAAAGAACTGGTATCCAAGAAGAACCTCGTTTTGTAATGATAAGTGCTGGAGTTTACGTTGAACTCTTCAAAAAGATAAGAAAGAGAAACGCCGTACTCTCGATGTAACCTATTGATATATAGGATATCTAAAATGGGTGTAGATTTAAAATCAGCGTGTCTATTTTCCATCATTTTCTCTGATTCAAATTTTTTTTTACAAACTCAACTTGTTCTCTAAGAACTCTGATCTCCATATCCTTTTCGATCACCAAATTCTTCAAAGCTTGAAGAGTCTGAGCGAGATCGGGGTATTCCATACAAAGTCGAGAAATCTCATCCAAATCGACACCGGAATTCTCGTAAACCACAGGAGGAACCTTAGAACCACGAGAAACGATGGAATTTTTGTTAAAAGGGCCATTGAAAAAGCAAGAATAATTCTCACCAGAATCTCTAAACTTCTTAACCCACTTATAGATATTTCTGGTAGGGATGTTGTAAGTTTTACTAAGTTGAGAACAAGAAACACCTTTTTCGACATGCTCTTTAACAACGTTAGCTTTTAACTCTGGAGGGTAAGACTTCACAAAAATCACCTCTTTTAAGAATATATATTTATTATACTACCACGCCCCTCAAATAAGAAAATGTCATAAGGACCAATCGTAAGCGTTTTTTAATTAAAAATTACCGCTAACTTCAATAAACTTTTTTTCTTTTCAAAAACACAAATAAGAAAGAGAGGATGGTTTTCTGACAAGGTATCTCCCTATATGATATAATATTATTGGATATTAGAAAAAATAAAAGGGGGATATCGAGTGTCAATTTTAGAACATATTGAAAAAAATCAATGGGGATATACAACAGAAGGCATTCCAGTAACTTTGTTCACATTAAGAAACGAGAATGGAATCACGGTACAAGTAACAAACTACGGTGCTACTTTGGTTTCTTTGTACTTACCTGACAAAAAGGGAGAAATGGAAGACATAATTTTAGGATTCGATACTGTTTCAGATTATGAAAAACCCACTCCACAGAATCCCTTTTTCGGTGCTACAATAGGGCGACATGCAAACAGAATAAAAAACGGGCAATTCTCACTTGAAGGTAAAAATTACACCTTGGCTCAAAATAATAATTCAAACCATCTTCATGGGGGATTAAAGGGGTTTCAAAAACAGATATTTCAAGCGACAGCTTTTACAACTGTCGAAGGACCTTCTGTTCGGTTCAAACGTTTAAGCCACGATGGTGAAGAAGGTTATCCAGGAAACTTACGTGTAAGCGTTACTTACACATTAACCAACGATAATGAATTAAAGATTTCTTATACCGCAACTACTGATAAAACTACTATTATAAATTTGACAAATCACAGTTATTTTAATTTAGCAGGTGAAGGTAGAGGAAATATTTTTGATCACCAGTTGGAACTTTTTGCTAATCATTATACACCTGTAGAAGAAACGTTAATCCCCACCGGAGAAATAAAAAGTGTCAAAAACACACCCTTTGATTTTACAGTCCCAAAAATTCTCGGTGAGGTGCTCAAAGATCTGAAAGATTCTCCGTTAGAAGGAATAGATCATAATTTCGTATTAAACAAAGAAAATAGCAAAATATCCTTAGCTGTAAGGTTGGTTGAACCCACAAGTGGAAGAGTGATGAAGATATACACAACCGAGCCTGGGATTCAAGTATATACAGGTAATTTTGTTGACACATACGGAAAAGAAGGAAAACACTACGGAAAATATTCTGGAATAGCTTTGGAAACACAGCATTTTCCAAACTCTCCAAATCAGAAAAACTTTCCTTCCACAATTTTAAGGCCCTCAGAAGTGTACTCTTCTACAACAATTTACAAATTTTCTATCGTGAATTAGAGAAAATTTAGATTTTCTAAAACCAGTAAAATACATTGTTTTATGGAGGTAAAAGTATTGGATATAATCAAAACAATAACAGAGGATTTAAACATAAAACTATTTCAAACTGAAAACACTGTAGAATTACTAAATGAGGGAAACACCGTACCTTTTATCAGCAGGTATCGAAAAGAAAGAACAGGTAATTTAGACGAAGAAAAGATTAGGCGAATAGAAGAGTTATTTAAATATTATCAAAACTTAGAAGGCTACAAAAAAACTGTCTTAAAAAGCATTGAAGATCAAGGTAAATTAACAGATGCGCTAAAAGAAAAGATCATCAACACTAAAAAGATGACTGAATTGGAAGATCTGTATCTTCCTTACAAAAAAAGAAAGAAAACCAATGCCGACAAAGCTATAGAAGCTGGTCTTGAACCTGCAGCAAACAAAGTGTTATTAGGTAATATCAAATCTTTAGATGAATTAGAAGAATTTGTATCTGAAGAATACGATAATATAGATAAAGTGACAGAAGGAATTTCCTACATAATAGGTCAAACCTTTGCCCATGACAAAGAAAATCGGGAAAGTCTAAGAAAGCATTACGAAAAATTTGGTAAGATTCACTCTGAAAAGAAGAAAGAGTTTGTCGAAGAAGCCACTAAGTACGATATGTATCACGAATTCACACAAGAAATTTCAAAAATCCCAAATTACAGAGTTTTAGCTTTAAACAGGGGAGAAAAAGAAAAAGTTTTAAATGTAAAACTAATTATTGATGATGAGTGGCTTGAAAAAGAAAAATCTAGATACAAAACAGGAAATGAGATCTGCGATAAAATTATATCCAAAGGTTTGATCTATGGATTCACAAATATGTTAAACCCATCAATAGAAAGAGAAATAAGACAAAATCTAACAGAAAAAGCAGAAGAAGGGGCGATAGTTCTCTTTGCCAAAAATCTCAGGCAATTATTACTAACGCCCCCTTTAAAAAACAAAAGGGTCTTAGCAATTGATCCTGGTTTCAGAACGGGATGTAAAGTTGTGGCATTGGATGAAATGGGAAATTTTCTCGCTAACGATACGATATTCCCCGTTCCTCCACAAAATGATATAGAAAACTCAGAGAAAATTATGATGGGTTTAATTCAAAAGTATAATATAAATCTAATAGCGATAGGTAACGGGACTGCCTCACGAGAAACTCAACAATTCGTCGTTGACTTAATAAAGAAAAATAATTTGAATCTTAAGTACATATTCGTCGATGAATCTGGAGCTTCTGTTTATTCCGCTTCTAAGTTGGCAAAAGAAGAGTTCCCAGAATACGATGTAACTGTCCGAGGAGCTATAAGTTTAGGAAGAAGAATACAGGATCCTCTTGCAGAATTCGTAAAAATTGACCCAAAATCTATAGGTGTTGGACAGTATCAACACGATGTCAACCAAAAAAAGTTGAAAGAAAAACTCGACGCAACTGTGGAAAGCGTGGTTAACCTCGTTGGTGTTAATTTAAACACAGCCTCATATTCTTTATTAGAATACGTTTCAGGAATAACCAGTAGCCTGGCAAAGAAAATTGTCCAATACCGTCAAAAGAACGGTTCATTCAATAAAAGAGCCGATCTCTTAAACGTAAAAGGCTTTGGAGAAAAAGCTTTTGAACAAAGTGCAGGATTTTTGAGAATAATAGATGGGGAAAACCCGCTAGAAATAACGGGAATACATCCAGAAAGTTATGAAGCAGCGGAAAAATTAATAAATATACATGGCTACACCTTGGATGATTTAAAAATCAAAGAAAAATTGGACCCATTAAAATTAAAGGTTTCTCAACTTTTAAACGAAAAAGAAAATCTAAAATCAATATCCGAAGAATTGGAAATAGGGGAATATACATTGATCGATATACTTAAAGAACTTCAAAAGCCCGGCAGAGATCCAAGGGATGAAATGCCTCAACCTCAACTTATGGATGATATTCTAAAATTTGAAGATCTAAAAGAAAGTATGAGATTATCAGGTAAAATAACTAACATTACTGATTTTGGTGCCTTTGTAGATTTGGGAATAAAAGAAAACGGCTTGATTCATAAGTCAAACCTTGCTGAAAGATTTGTAGCTCATCCTACGGATATTGTGCAAATAAACGATATCGTAGAAGTGGAAATAATAAACATTGATAAAACAAGAAGAAGAATTGGTCTAAGATTAGTTAGTATTCAAAGATAAAAACTTTATCTTCATTTTGGGCGTCCTTTTTTATGGACGCTTTTTTATTTCTTTGTTTTTTAATAGTATCTAACTACTAAGCTTAAAATATATACCTTTATTCTTAACCCAAATCTCAAATAATTTGATAAAATATTAATAAGGATAGCGAATTAATTTTTACATTAAAGGTGATAACGAATGAAAATCAAAGATACAGGAAAAGTTGATGTTTTAAAAACATCCATATGGAAAGCTTTATTTACCTTAGCCTGGCCAATTATTTTGACAAATATGATGCAAGCGATATATAATATAACTGATGCTTATTTTTTGGGAAAGTTAGGTCCTTTGGAATTATCTGTTCCTACTGTAGTTTGGCCGCTGATCTTTGTTTTTATATCTTTTGCCACAGGATTTTCCTACGCTGGAACCTCTTTGATAGCCCAATATACAGGATACGGCGATCAAAGAAGAGCTGAAAAATCGGCAGCTCAAACTATTTTGGTAATGACTTTCGTGGCTTTATCCATTATGGCAATAGTTTTGATCTTTAGCAAGCAATTATTATCTCTTTTACAATTGGATAAAAACATATTCGAACTTAGTAATACGTATCTAAAAATAATGGCATTTAGCTTACCTTTCATTTTTTTAATGCAAACGGTAGCGGGTATATTTAGGGGATGGGGAAATTCATTTATAGCCCTGAAATACAACGGTATATCAATCTTGTTGAATGTGGCCCTTGACCCTCTTTTCATTTTCCAATTCAATTTAGGCGTATTTGGTGCAGCGCTAGCAACTATGTTATCTCAAGTTATAATATCTGTTGTATTTTTATTTGTATTGTTCAAAGGTAGAGAGGGTTTTAAATTACACGCCAAAGATTTTGTCCCTGATCCAAAACTTATAAAAAAAGTGTTATCGGTTGGCTTACCTTCTTCTATTGGCGAATCTTTTACAGCTATAGGATTTGCTATAATTATGGGAGTTATTGCACAATTTGGGCCTATTGTTATTAGCGGATACGGAATCGGAAATAGAATGAACAATTTAATAATTATGTTCGCTATGGGAATATCTTTGGCAACGGCTACTATGACAGGTCAATATGTAGGTGCAAACCAACCTGAAAGGGCTGAGGAAACAGTTAGAAAAGCTTCTTTGGCAACTTTACTGATCGTTGGTAGTGCTTCAATGGTTATGTTTTTATTTGGTCACAATATAACGAAATTTTTCATAAATGACCCCGAAGTAATTAAAGTTGGAGAGGAATTTTTTAGATATGTTTCTTTCTCACTTCCGTTCTTCTCGTTAGTTTCTGTTTTTCTTGGTACTTTAAGGGGTACAGGGCATACGATTCAGTCAACCATTATAGATATGGTAAGATTGTGGGGAATAAGGGTACCTTTGGTTTTTTTCTTAGCTGAGACTCACGGTTACATAGGCATTTTCATCGCTATGATAATAAGTAATTTATCTGCCCTTGTATTAGCCCTAGGTTTTCTAATTTTTGGGAACTGGAAAAAACCTGTAATTGAAGAAGCTTCTCAGAGAAATGCTTAGTATAGTCAACAAAGGAGGACTCTTTCATGAAAAACTTTGAAGAATTGTTGAATAGAGCAAAGTCCAAACCAACAAAGAACGTCGTTCTTGTCTGTGCTGAAGATATTGAAGCTTTGAAGGCTTTATCAAAAGCAAGTGAAGAAGGGTTTGCAAACCCTGTCTTGGTTGGAAATAAAGAAGAAATTAAAAAAAATTTGGAAATTGTTGGAAAGGAATTTGACATTATAGAGGCAGAAACTCCACAGGAAGCAGCAGAAAAAGGTGTTCGTCTCGTTTCAAGTGGGGCTGCTGATCTGCTCATGAAGGGTAAGATAAAAACTTCTGAGTTGCTAAAAGCTGTTTTAAACAACGATTGGGGATTAAAAACAGGAAATTTGCTTTCTCATGTTGCGGTAGTAGAAACACCTTATTTGGATAGATTACTTTTGATAAGCGATGGTGGAATGATAATCCACCCAGATTTAATGCAAAAGGTTCAAATTATATACAACGCCCTTGAAGTAGCCAAAAACCTTGAAATAAAAACTCCCAAGGTAGCTTTATTAGCGGCGGTCGAAGTAGTTAATCCCGATATGCCCGAGACAGTAGATGCCGCGATATTGACCCAAATGAACAAAAGAGGCCAAATAAAAGGGTGCATTGTCGATGGTCCTCTTGCCCTTGATAACGCTATAAACGAACAAGCTGCCAAGATTAAAAATATAAACAGTGAGGTTGCAGGTAAAGCAGATATTTTAATTGTTCCAGATATCCATTCGGGGAACTTGTTAGGAAAATCTGCTGTATATTTTTCAGGAGGAAACGTGGCAGGGATTGTAGTGGGAGCAAAGGCTCCCATAGTATTAGTATCAAGAGCCGACAACGATCAATCGAAATTGGCAGCTCTGGCACTTGGAGTTTTAAACTCCTGAGACTCATATAACATAAAAAAACACTGAGAAAAAGTGACATATGCTTCCTGCAAGTACTATCAAATGCCATAAAGCATGGTGGTATGGGATTTTTCTCCACACGTAAAATATGGTCCCAACTGTGTAAAGAATGCCTCCTATGACCAACCAAAAGACCCCCCAGAAATCCAAGTTTGTAACTAAAGGTTCCATAGCAAATACAACTAACCATCCCATGGCTATGTATAAAATTGTTGAAAGGATCCTAAATCTTTTAACGAAAAATATTTTAAAAATAATGCCTATAGCTGCCAAAACCCATACCACAGAAAATATAATCCAACCTAGCCTTCCGCTCAACGTAATTAGTGCAAAAGGTGTGTAAGTACCGGCTATTAAAATATAAATTGCAGAATGATCGAAGATTTCAAAGAGATCTTTCATTTTTTTACGTTGAAAGCTGTGATATAGTGTTGAAGATGTATAAAGAATAATCAAGGACGAACCATATATAACCGAACTGAAAATACTCCAAGGTTGTCCGTTAATCGCTGAAAAAACTACCAATAACACCAGAGCAGCTATACTCAACAATGCTCCTATACCGTGTATAACGGCATTAGCTATTTCTTCACCAGTGGTAAATTTTTCGATATTGTCTAAATCTTTCACCCTAATACTCCTTTCGCATCTTTTATTTCAAGAAATTCTTCTCTCAAAATGTCCATAAATATTATATCGTATCTATTGTTTTTAAAAAACTTTGCTTGCCTTCGCCTACCTATTTCTTTAAATCCTGCTTTTTGGTAAGATCTTATGGCCCTTTTGTTATATTCAAAAACTTCCAACATGATATTATTTAAATTTAAAACGTTGAATCCATAATTCAAAAGCAACTTAATGGCTTGGGTACCATATCCTTTAGACAGATATTCTCTATTCCCAATAAAAATCCCAAGGACAGCCGATTGATTAATTCTATTAATGTCATGCAACCCACAATTACCTATCAGCTCTTCTGTTTCTAAATCCACTATGGCAAATAAAACATCGTTGCCTTTAGCCATTTTTTCTAAGATATCTTTTTCTTTAAGCAAAGAAATAATATTATCTTCTACCATCATGTTTTCTGATATTTCTGGGTCATTTAACCATTCCGTGTATTTTTCAAAATCGTCAGGATTAACTGGTGACAAAAAGCATTTTTCTCCTACTACTTTTTTAAAATATTTACCCATATTGTCTATCCCCCTCTTATTCTGTTATATAATCTTTAAAATAAGCTTTAAACTAAACTCCCTCTTCTCCCTGCACTCCATTCACAAATCTTTTTATCTCAAAAGGAGCCCTTCCCAGTATTTCGTATTGCCCAGTTCGCTGATCAAACCATATTTCTCCCCAGAACATAACTTCTTCCCCAACTAAATCATAGATATCGTAACCATCAAAAAAGGCATCAAATTCCTGTTTTCTTATTCCATAGTAAAAATCTTCGCCTTCAGAGATAATTTTGTAATAATTTTCGCCTTCTTTTATAACATCCTTTACTTTGACCTTCACCCACCTCATTCTACCTAAATCCTTTTGGGTTAAGGCATCAGATTCCACTACTATGCTTTCATCATCGTATTTTTCAAAGATCCCTTTTCTATCTTCATATGCTTGGATATAAGCTTTAACAAATATTTCTTGCTTTTTTGAAGTATCTTCGTAAAACAACGGTCGGGCTAATCCATTTTTTAATAATTCCTCGTTTAATAATATTAAGTTACCTTCTTCATCCTCATAATAAACATACGCCAAAACTCTGCCATAATTGTCAAACTTATCCTCATCAAACTCTAAATATACGTTTCTGTTTGCAACATTTATTAGTCTATCTTTCACAAATTGATACGACTTATAGCCATACTCGCTAATAGGCTTACTACCAGCTTTGATCTCTGGTGCGTCTATCCCTATCAACCTGATACTTTCAGCGTATTGGTAAGTGTTAATTGTGTCTCCATCCAATATAGAAGAAACTTTTACTTTTTCTAGGTTTTCTATATCTGGAATTGTTATTAATTCTTGTGAATTAGCATAAACTGCACTTAAAATCACCAAAAGTAATAGAAAAAAAGAAGATATTTTTCTCATATGATTTTTCTCCCTCTGTAATTCAGGGCTTCCGAGACATGACTTACTTCCACATTTTTTGAATCAAAAGTGTCGGCTATAGTTCGTGAAATTCTCACTACCCTGTTTACCGATCTTGCTGTTAATTTTAAATTGATAGCTGCTTGTTTTAAAAAGTCTTCCGCTTTTTCAGTAAGAGCAGCAAATTTCTTCACTTCTTTATTGCTAAGTTTCCCATTCAATTTGTTTTGCCTTTTTATCTGTATTTGGGAAGCCTTTGAAACTCTTTCTTTTATCTTTTCGGAGCTTTCTCCGTCTTCCTTGGACATGAGCTCATCTATTTTTACCCTTGGTGTATCTATTCTAATATCTATTCTATCCAATATGGGTCCTGATATTTTTCTGTTGTAATTTAAGATCTGGTTCAAACTACACGTACATTCTATCTCCTTATCTCCATAATATCCACATGGACAAGGATTTTGAGATGCTATAAGCATGAACCTTGCAGGAAAATTAGCAACGGATTTTGCTCTTGTTACCGTCACTTCTCCGTCTTCTAAAGGCTGTCTTAGAGATTCTATTACATCCGTACGGTACTCGGGGAACTCATCCATGAATAACACACCATTGTGAGCCAAGCTTATTTCACCAGGTTTCGGAACGGCTCCTCCCCCTATTATTGAGGCTGTCGAGGCTGTGTGGTGAGGTGATCTGAAGGGCCTTTTATCAATTATCGTGTTCATATATCCAGCAACTGAATAAATCATCGTAGATTCGATGATTTCTTCCCTCGTCATATCTGGTAATATCGTTGGAACCCTTTTAGCTATCATTGTTTTTCCTGAACCGGGAGATCCCCTCATTAAGACATTGTGAAATCCACTGGCTGCTATCTCTATTCCCCTTTTGGCAAATATTTGACCTTTGATCTCACGAAAATCTAAGTTGTAAGACGGTTGTACAATATCCTCATACTTTGGAGAGTAATCATCCAAAATACCTAACGATATATTTTCGATATCTTTCAAGCTATCTATAACGATAACCTCGTTCTTTTCTACAAATTTACTTTCCCCCTGATTTCCCCGTGGAATTATGAATTTTGCCTGTTGATTTCTTTCTTTTATATACATCAAGAAAAGAGATATCCCAGAAACTGGTCTAACTTCTCCATTCAAACCAAGTTCACCAAATATATAGTAATCTTCACTTAATTCTTTTATCTGACCTGACGCCTCCAACAAGGAAACGGCAATTGGTAAATCAAAATGTGAGCCGTCTTTTCTCATAGAGGTGGGTGAAAGATTCGCAACTATCGATCCGTTAGGAATTGTAAACCCAGTATTTCTAATGGCACTTGTAACTCGTTTCTCACTTTCTAAAACTGATGTGGAGGGCATGCCTACTATTTTGAATGTCTGTTGGGTAGAACGGGAGTTTACGTCGATTTCTACTAAGATATTTTCTACTTTAAACCCGTCTATGCAACCAGTTTTTATCTTAGAATATTTCATTTTTCCCCCTTTTTGTACATTACTTAATTTCACTTATCACTTTCTAACTTTTCCTTACCCAATTTTTGTGTGATAAAAATGATGATAGTAAAAGTTAAAAAGGGAATGGTATATGAGATATTAAAATTAATATCACCAATTACTCCCATGGAAGTTGCAATTATCATAGCCCCAATCCCAGTAGAACCAAAAGCCAACCCGTTGTACATCCCTAAGATTCTCTTTGGGAGATTTTGATTGGTGTATTTTTGAATGCTTGGAAAAATGGCAGATAAACTAAAACCAACGAAAAGAAAGAAAATAAAGTGCTGAAATATTAGCAACAATGCAAGACTTACTATAAGAGAAATAGAGAAGTAAAAAATGGTTCCCAATTCCGTTAATTTTCTGTTTAAAAATTCCGTAATAGCTCTACCCAAGGTAAAAACTACCCAAAATAAACTTATAATTACAGATGAAAATTCTTTCGAATAATTAAAAACATCGTAGAAAAGGTTCCCGCTCCATGTTATTATACCTATTTCAGTTCCGGAATAGAATAAGAATATCAACAATGATAAATAAACAAATTTTTTCCTTATTATACCTGTGGCTTCTTTAAATTTAATCGCTTCATACTTTATGTTTTGAATGGGCTTATAAATTAAAACAAAAATGAAAAGTAACGAAATTAAGATTAAGTGTATAAAATACACAAATCTAAAATCTAATTTCATAACTAAAAATAAGCTAACCAAAAGGGGTGCTATTATACCTCCAATTCCAAAACTCGCGTTTAAAAATCCAAAATTTTGGGTTTTCCTATCAAGGTGTGAAAAAGCGGAAGTTAAAGTCATAAAAGTTGCCCCAGTCGCTACCCCCAATAAAAAAGCTGATAATACAACCATAGGAAAATTAAATGCGGTTACAAATAAAACCAAACCCAAAATTTCAACGATAAAAGCACCGGTCAAAAAAATTTTATAACCTATCTGGGCGATAAAAAAGCTACCTATAAAGTTGGATATCATAGTACCAAAGGTGCTTATAAAAGGTAATGAAGAAGAAACAGTTATTGAAACAGAGAATCTTTCTTGAATGGAAGTCATAAGAGGCGCAAGGGTGTTCATGACCATAGAAAATACGATCATTGAGATGTATATAAAATTTCGCGTGTTTTTTTCGGTCAACAACGTCACCTCTGCTTTAAACTTTGAGTGTATAAGTGTGCCTTTCGAGTTATCTCAGGAATTTTATACTTTGTGGCAAAATGATAAGTGAAATCTAAGGCGTTATTGAAATCAACCAAGTTGCCAGGAGATACAAATACAGGTTTCACATTGTCTCTTGTTCTTAACACTATTCCTATTTTCTCACCTTTATGGTACAGAAATGTGAATTCCCCTTTTTTCTTTCCGGGTTCTTCGTATTCACCAATTAACCTAGATTTAGCAATTCCTATAGTAGGCTTTTCGATAAAAAAAGACGCATGTGTAGCTATGCCCATCCTTCTAGGATGGGCATAGCCTTGACCATCAAAAAAAACAATATCAGGTTCAATTTGAAGTTTTTCCCAAGCCTTTAAAAAGATAGGAAGCTCTCTAAAAGCAAGAAGGCCAGGTATATATGGTAAGGTAATCTTATCCACGGCATATGTTACATCGATTACCGATAATTTTTTAAAATCCATTGTTACAATTACAGCTAATCCTTCGTCTTTTTGAAAGGAAAGATCAACACCACTCACTAAGTTTGGTTCATCTGAGAAATGAATCAATTTAACCTCTTTAGCCAACTGTTTCTGAATTTTGATCATATCTTTGGGAGACATATCGAAGTTATGAATACGTTTATATTTCATCTACCTCACCTAACGTTGTACAATAAACTTCTATACCTTCGTCCTTTCCGCCTATTCCCAGACCATTGCCACTCTTGCCTTTTAAGTTTATTCGGCTCACTTCTAAATTTAAGATGCGTGAGGTATTATTTTTTATTTGCTCAGATATAGAACTGATCTTCACACTCTTAGATATGATTACCGCATCAATATTATTTATCTTAATAACATATCTTTTACTTATCAAATCCATAGTCTTTTCTAAAAGTATAGAGCTACTAATATTTTCAAATTCTTTACTTTCAGGAAAGTACTCCCCTATCGACCCCAAACCGCACATCCCTAATAAACTATCAATTATCGCATGAAAAAAAACGTCTCCATCCGAATGGCCCAATAATCCATAACCTTTTGGATGATTTATTACAACTCCACCCAATATTAATCTTCTATTTTCAGCTAAAGGATGAACATCGTAACCAAAACCAATTTTTAACATGTTTCAACTTTTCCTTTTTGGCATTATTATGAACATATAACTGTTGTCTTCTACAGGTTTTAAAATGGTAGGTTTTTCCTCATCGGATATATCGAACTCAAATTCCACAGTCTCTATTCTTTCTAACGCTTCCCTGAAATATCTCGGTGAATAAGCGATCTCAAGATTTCTACCTTCTTGCTCGACATCAATCTCTTCTTTTGCTTCGCCAACATCAGGAGAACTTGCATAAAACTGTATTCTTCCATCTTCAATATTTAATAAAGTATATTCCTCACTTCCGGCTGTTATAGACATCCTTTTCATAATAGCCAAAAATTCTGAGGTCTTAGCCTTGATCTTTGTTATAAAACTCTGGGGAATTATACCCAAATAATTAGGAAACTCGGCATCTATAACGTTAAAAATCAACTGGTTATTATCTTCTTCAAAATCAAAGAGAACTTGAGAACCACTTTGAACCACTTTTATCTTCTCTGTTTTTGCTGCTGAAAGTATCGTTTTTAATTCATCCATACTTTTTAGGGATAAAAGAAACGGTGAAAGAACATTGTCATCTTCCAGCTTACTTTCAGAAAGGGCTAATCTATATGAATCCGTGGCGACTAAATTCAAAAACCCTCCCTGCCTAAAGTCCCAATAAACGGCATTTAAATTGCGCGAAAGGGAAGAAGAATCTTTTAAAGCACAAAAAATTACCTTATCAATCATATTAGTAATAATTGTTCTATCTAACGAAATTGAGTTCCCTGTAACGTCGAAAGCAAGGGAAGGAAATTCATCAGGGTCCATGGTAGGTAATCGAAATACAGAATTTCCACCTGAAATCTTCAAAACTCCATCCAAAGTTATAGTAATTGTATCAGAAGTGAGATTTGATAGTATTTCTAAAAAAATCGTCTGTTCAACCACTGTAGAAAAATTTTCATCGCTATCTTTAACCTTCAGCCATTTGTGAAAACCGGTTTGCAAATCTGTAGCATAAATATGTAACTCATCGTCTTCTACAGCCAATTTTATTCCTTTCAAAATAGGGTTAGCTGTTTTTTTTGAAACAGCGTTGGTGGTTAATTGGACAGCATTTTTTAAAACCCTTGTATCTATTTCAAACGACATCACGTTTTCCTCCCTTTGGAAGAATTAGGGCTTCACTATTTCAATTTTACACTAAAAAAAGATTTAAAGCAAGAATAAATTAATTAAAAATTATTCGTTTTGCTCTCTTTCTTTTAGTTTCCTAGCCAAAAATGTGGCGACGTGATTCCCTTTGGTACCTCTTCCAAAGCCAGCGTCCATGTAATTATTTATCGCTAAATCATTGGTTATCTGAGTCCCTCCAACGATGAGTAATAATTTATCTCTAACTCCTTTTTCTACAGCAATTTCATGTAGTTTTTTCATATTTTCCACATGAACTTCATTATGAGTAATAATCATAGAAGCTAAAACCGCCTGGGCTCCTACTTCTATCGCACTATCTATGATTTTTTCTGGTGGCACAGAAGTACCAAGATAAACGTAATTTATTCCATATTTTTCTATACCTCCATGTTTTATATCTAGTATTTCTCTGATACCTATGTTGTGTTCATCGTTACCTATCGTTCCAGCCACTACTTTGACCTTGTTTTTACCAAAAAATTCAAAAAGCTCTTCATCACTCATCACATCATTCTTTTTGGGAAGTTCTAATTCATCCTTTTTAACAAAAAAAGGTACCTTTGCCTTCAATTCAAGATAAGTCCCTTCTGATGGATGTAAAACGGAAGAATGAATAACATGAATATCTTCGAGTCCCATTTTTTTACATATTTCGACCGCTGCTGCCTTTGCGTATTCTTCAGATTCAGGGATGGTCATGTCCAGTTGTATCCAACCATCGTAACTCCATTCAACTTCTGGTTTTATAAGATTATTTTCTTTGTATTCTTTTATATCTTGCAATCTTTTTTCGACGTTATCACTCTCATCTAACTCGTCAATAAATTGAATCTTTTCTCTATTATGTAAGGTACAACCACCGATTAAATCGCAAGGTTTATCTAATCCTTTAGGTAAGGCGTTGTACCCAAAATGTTCACAAACGGGGGCCATATAATCTTTATCCCTTGGTACAACGGAACCTGCCGCTATTTCTCCATTCTTTTTTCTGGCTATTCCGTCTCCTGCCCTTTCGGGATAGTACCCGTTATCTACGAACATACCGTTTTCCAAGGCCTCAAAATATCCACCCATTTCTATTATTTCTTCAAGCATCAATATAGCCCTCATCTTCAATTCTCTTACTTCTTTTCTAACTTTTTCTTCATCGATTTTGAGGTATTGTTTAATATTATCCGCTGATATCAATGTGTGTTTAGCGGTTTCTACACCCCTTATAGAATTAACGTGCCAAGGAACATTTCTACCTTCATCGGGAGTAATAGTTGATTGAATGTCTGCTGAAGTTAACCGAGAAATGAGGGTATTTAAAACGTGAATCCTTGTGGCATCGAATAAATCAGATTCAATGTACCTTGTGTTCATTTGAGCTCTGAACTTGTAACCTTTAAATAGTTCTCTCAATGTAATTGCGTAGACCAAGTTGATTCTGAACTCAGGAGAAGGTGAAACTACAGGTGGAACGGTTGATAGAGCGATATTTTCTTTTTTCATGCCTACTTTCAATGAAAATAGAGAGTTTATAGCATGTTGTACTAAAAGTTCAGGCATCACGTTTCTAGCTTTTTTAGCAGAAGCGTTCGCATTATGGGCACCATCTATTTGGAGTATATTCGCCCAAGCCATCACTTTTTTAGCAACAGCGGCATCCACAAAAGATCTTATTGGATTGATACCTCTGTACAAAATATTGTACTGTGGATCTTGGTGAGCTCCATTAACTCCCTCTTCAGCGAACAATACAGCTATTTCAGGGCCTGCTACACCTGAAACATAACTGTGAAAGTTTATTGGTCTACCTACTTCGTCTTCAATTAAATCAAGTGCTTTTCTAGTTGCCCTCAACTGTTTTCTCGTTATTGGTATCCCACCAATACCTTCAGGGGTTCCTTCTATAAGACCGTCTATATGGCTTTGCCCAAGTGTTCTTATGACCATTATATGATCTGCTCCGTGCCAGGCAGCCATGCGCATTCTTCTAACATCTTCCTCAAATCTTCCTGAAGCAATTTCTGATGTTATCACCGTGTCTGGTTGTGGGTCTAAGTTATCAAAGTAATGAGCTGCAGGAAGAGGAATTGAGTTTTTTAGATCCTCACTTATCTCATAGTAATTAAAATCGCTTTTTTTGGTTCCTTCAGGTAATTTTTTCCTCCAAGTCCATCCCTTTCTTCTTGGTGTGTAATGTTCCAAATCATTTAAAATCGCTTCTATGTTGATCTTTTCATTTGGTTGAAGTTTCACTTGTACCACCACCTCTAAAGATATTCTCAACATCATCCCAAAAACGACCGTTTAATAATGCCTCGCCTGCCTCCATTATTCCTATATCTTTTTGTTTTGCAATTTTGTAAACCACATTCCCTGCTCCTTTTGATAATAAATTTTCTTGTACAATCTTATCAACCAGCGCCTTTGCCTGAAGGGAATTAAACCCGATTCTCAGCAAGACAGACCTTTCTATAGAAGGAGAGGTATGTGTTTCTGCCAAATTTACTAAGGGATCTACTACCTTTTCAACTAATTTCCAAAAATAATTGTCTAATTCCTCATCAGTCATCTTTTGAAGTTTCTTTGACCTTTCCTGAAAGTCATCGGCTCTTTCTTTCATAAAGACTCCTCCCTTACCTTTTTAATCAAGTTTATTACCGAATCCTCATCTTCTCTTATTTCTTCTGATATAAATTCTATTTCTTTTTGAGTAAAATCGGTTTTTCCTAGTCTTTTTATAAGCTGGTTTATATACGATTCTTTCAATTGAGACATTGGAATTTCAATATAACCTATTTGTGAAGGATCTTCAGGTATCACAATTCTTTCCCCTGGTTTATCATCTTTTATTGGATCACCTGATATTACTTGAATCCCATTTTCTTTGGCAAAAGTGAGTTGGGCAGTTGGTAACTTTCCTGCTCCTGTGTATTCAGTTTCGTTTACAACGATTATTTCATCTTCATTCATTTCCCTTGCCAAAGCAAAAGCTGCAACTAACGAGGTATTACCAGCAGGTCCCCTTTGTAGCCCTTCAAGTTTTGCGAGTAATTCAGTCATATAAAAGACTTCCCCTTGAGTTACAAGAACATATCTGTCTATATACCTCAATACCCTTGCCGCATTCCTCGGAACATCAGATCTGTCAGGAAAGACCGCAAACGGGATCCCAAATCCAGTGTGTCCTGTAGTGAAAGACTTTCTATTGAAATCTTTATCGGAAGCCATATGTAAGCCTCTTAAATCAACGCTTGCACCAACAATCTTAGTTGAATAAGCCCCAACCTTTTTTAACCCTCTTGCCGTTCCAGTGGTCAAACCTCCTCCTGCATGGGTACTTACAACAACGTCGGGGAATTCCCCTGTCAATTCTTTGGTTTGATTAGCTATCTCCACTCCCAACGTTTCTATTCCAGCAATGCCGTAAGGTGAGTAAAGCGATGCATTAAAAAATCCTGTTTCTTCAAGAAGAAGAAGGGTATAATAAAATAATTCTGGTCCTACACTTACTTGGACAACTTCACTTCCATAAGCTGCACACGACCTTTCTTTTTCCAAGATTTCAGGCTGACCAACTCCTCTAGAATCGAAACATTCTTGAATTATAATAGATTTTAAACCTCTTTTAGCTGCTTGAGAAGCTACAGCAGCGCCATAATTACCACTTGTTGCTGCTATAACGCCTTCATACCATAATTTTTTTGCCATATATACACTTATAGAAGCCCTTCTATCTTTGAAAGAACCGGATGGGTTGGTTTGTTCGTCCTTAACGAAGATCCTTGCACCTTTCCCTTTATCAGACAATTTTTTAATCAACCTGTTTATGTTTTTTAGTTCAACAAGGGGAGTGTCCCCAACACCTGTTTCTTTTTGAATCTTTTCAATTTCTTCAATTGAAAATCCTGACTCATTCATCATCTTTTCGTAATCAAATGCGATTCCTTCTATTTCATATTTAGTGTAATCAAGTCCTACAGATTTTTTGATGATCTCTATCTGTCTTTCCATCACCGCTTTGTAAGATTTATCCATTTTTTTCACCATCCAACAAATCATCCTTGTTAACTTTTAATAATTCGGGAATAGGTTCTCCAAAGTTATGCTCGTATCTAGGATTAACTTTTTCCAATTTTCCTTTAACTAATCTCCCAATAGGGGTTCTAATGGTTACAATATCGCCTATTTCAGCCTTTTCATCTTCCAAAAATCCTTTTATTCGAAGCTCAAAAGGTACTTTTTTGGTATCTTCTGGCAAATGTGAAACTCTTTCTTCAGGGTTTAAAGCGATGTAATGAATTTGAACCCATTCACCTTTTTTTATCTCCATAAATCTGACCTCCTTCAACGAACCTCTGCAAGTAAAGCCCTTGGTATTGGTAAATCCACCATAGTTAACAAACCAGGCTGAGCTTCAACTACAGATGGAATCATATTGGTGGCTATGGCAATGGTACCTTTGCCTCCCGGTATTTCAGGATTTATAGACATTGAGATTTCAGGATCCCCATAAATTGTTATATAATCTCCTGTTTGAACGTTTTCTAATTCAGGATGTACTTGCTGAGGATGTTCAAGTTCTATCAAAAGCTCATTTTTATAAAAGGCCTTTGCAGTATGATTACACCCTGCTACCATCCCTGGTTGAACCTTAACATACTTTGTTTCTCTCAAAACGTTAGAAATGATAGGTTCTCTTTTTTGCTCGATGCGATCAATTTCCCATCCTAAAGCCTTGGCTATCATATGTATTGACTGTTCAAACCCAATATGACCAACTATCTTTCCGCTTTTTATTCCTTCTTCAAACTCTTCAGGTGTTGTTCCAACACCTTGTGTTTCCATAACCGTTGGTCCAAAAGGCGAAAGATCATTAATTCTGGCAGCCTTAATTCTCTGCACATTCAAACATATTCCTGTCAACGTTATAATTAGCGTATCAAGGACAAACCCTGGATTTACTCCAGTCCCTAATACCGATACATTATGATTCTTAGCAACCTCGTCAATTTCATTTGCAGCTTTTGGATCCTTTGAAAAAGGAAAAGCCATCTCTTCAGCAATGGTAATTACGTTTTTGTTTTCTTTCAATATAGAAATGATTTGATCTTTCACCACCGAAATAAAAGAGTTGGTAGCTATTACAACAAGATCGGGATCAGTTTGCTTAACCATTGTTATAGGATCAGCGTAAACCTTTATTCCAATTTTTCCTAAACCCAACAACTCTCCCACATCTTTTTCGATATATTCTTTCCTAAGATCGTTAACACCAACCAATTTTAGATTTTTCTTACTTAATATATTTTTTGCTATACCACTACCCATTGCTCCAAAACCCCAAATGCCTACTTTGTACAATTTAAAAACCTCCTTGCATTGAAATTCCAGGGATGTGTGAAATTTTTTTCATTATCAATTATATCTTACAACATTATGCCTTCTTTCTCAAACCAGATAATTCCCAATTAAGACGAAAAAAAGGCGTTTAAACGCTTTCAGAAGCGATTAAACGCCTTATACTCCTTTTTACACTTCTTTTATCTTTATCTACTATCTACCGCCCACGCTTAAATCCTTTATCAACATAGTAGAACCGGCTACCGAACCCAAATACTTGAAATCAGAACCTACATACTCTAAATTATTCAACAACTCTTCCAACGTTCCAGCTAAGGTCATCCCTCTGAAACTTTTTACAAACGCCCCGTTTTCAATTAATCTTCCACTTATTTGAACAGAGAATCTTCCAGAAACTGGATCGGCGGTATGCATACCCATTATGTTGGTAACATATAGAGCCTTTGGAACATTCAAAATATCTTTTCTTGTCTTGTTTGCGATAAAATGAAGGTTTATCGTTCCAATGGAAGGATTGGGAGATTCTACCGATGCGAAACTGTTACCGGTTGGCTTTGCTCCTAACTTTTTTGCAGAATATATGTTATGTAAGAATCCTTTTAGGACCCCATTTTCTATAACATTGAATCTTGAAGTATTAGTTCCTTCATTGTCAAAGGAGGCTATGATTGGTGCAGAACCATTCATTGGATCATGTATCAGGGTAACCGATGAATTGGCTACTTTCTCACCTAATTTATCTTTCAAAAAAGATTTGCCTTTGTAAACATTTTCCCCCGACAACGGGGTTATCAATGTACCTAAAAACATACTAGAAGCAAAGGGACTCATTACAATATCGTATCTACCTGAACTTAAAACCTCTGATTTTAAACCTGACACCGCCATTTCTACAGAATTTTTTACTATGCGGTCTATGTCTATAAGCCTATAGCTTTGGGATAATTGATAATCAAAACCAAATGAAGAATCCTCTCCTTCAATTGCGGCTAAACTAATTGAACTGGCAGCATTAGTAGATAAAGCGTTTTTGTATAGACCATTCGTATTACCAAAATGTTTTCTGGTTAACGCAATTTCATACTCAGCACCACGAACAAATTTTATCCTTTCATCTTCACTCTTAGCCTTTTTTTCTAGTTCTTGAGCTAATTTCATAACCTCGTCTAAATTCATATCCTTTGTGTCTGCATCAAAAGCCCAATCTATGTATGTAAACTGTTCGTCATTTGATATGTCGTTTGCTTCGTCTTTTTCTGTATATTTAGTCATTTCAATTGCTTTTTCAACAGCTTGCATTATACCTTCTTCTGTTAAAATATTAGATGACGACGTGGCTGTTCTTCCATCGGGAGAAATAACTTTGATACCTGCTGCTCCTTTTTCTCCTTCGGTTAACTGCTCTAACTTTCCATTACTGAAAGAGGCATTCTTACTTTCAGTGGAAATCACATTTATCTGTCCTTTAAGCCCTTTACTTTTTATCTCTTTCATGGATTTTTCTATAATTGATTTTATATTAGTCATTAATTGTTACCCCCTTTTACTATTCCACCAACAATTAACTTCGGTATCCTTATGGTAGGCTGGGCATCGGAAACTGGAGCCCCTTGACCGTCTTTACCACAGGTTCCAACACCATATCCCAAATCATTACCAACCATATCTATGCTCTCTAAGACTTTTAATCCGTTGCCAACTAAGCTCGCTCCACGGATCGATTGTTTTATTTCACCATTTTCTATAATATAACCTTCATCAACTCCAAACTGAAAATCACCACTTATTACATCAACTTGTCCCCCACCCATCTTTCTAACAAATATACCGTATTTTACAGATTTAATTATATCTTTTGGATCATCTTCTCCTGGTAAGATCATCGTGTTTCTCATCCTAACGATGGGTAGCACCATATAAGATTCCCTTCTACCGTTACCTGTGGGTTCAACACCAAATTTTTTGGCAGTTATTTTCGAGTGCATGTATCCTTTTAACACGCCTTTTTCAATTAAAACGGTCCTCTGGGTAGGTGTTCCTTCATCATCGTAATTAAGTGTTCCTCTTTTGTTTTTATCTGTTCCGTCGTCTACAACGGTAATCTTTTGAGAAGCGATTTTCTTTCCAACTTTTTCTCTGTACACAGAACCAGAAAGTACCAAGTCTGCTTCCATACCGTGCCCACATGCTTCATGTATCATGGTTCCTCCAGCTTCAGAAGACAAAACAACCGTGAATTCGCCTGCAGGAGCATCCACTCCTTCTATTTGTGAAACTACTTGTCTGACGGCGTCTTTTGCTACTTTTTCTATCATCTCATCTGTAAAAAATTCAAATCCCATGTTTGCTCCATCGGAGGAATAACCTCTGAACAAATTCCCTTCTTCGTCTTGTGCAAATATTATAGCAGCATAACGTGGATAATTTCTGATATCCTCAACTATTTTTCCTTCTGAATTCACTATTTTTACCTTTCGACTACTATCTGCATAGGAAACGGTGATCTGTTTGATACGTTTATCAGCATTTTTTAGTAATTCTACCCCTTTAATAACCTTTTCTACTTTTTGTTCTACAGATACATTGTCAAAAGGTATTTCAAAGGGGGCAAAATCCCTCTTTTCTGCCTCTTTCAATTCTTTAACTTTTACGATATTATTAGAGCCAAACCTTTCGCTTGCGTTCTTTCTCAAAGTCTCAGCAAGACTCATAAGATTCTCGTATGTGGGATCGTTAGTATGAGCAAAAATCGTTTCTTCAGCTGATACAACCCTTATACTTGCACCTTTTGTACTTGAAAAATTTATTTTTTCAATTTTACCGTTATCGTAAACAATCGAGGTACCATAAAAATCTTCATAGAAGATTTCTGAATACTCTCCCCCCGATGAAAGAGAATGGTTTAAAATCTCTAAGTATTGAGCATTACTTAAATTCACTTCTATCCCTCCTATAAAAAGTTAGCAATCCTTCCTTTCATATTATATCATATTTATTCCTCTTGGAACTTGTATTTGTATCAGTAATTATAATTGTAACCACTAAAAAAAAGAAAGGCGCCAAAGATTGGACGCCTTTTATACGTATAAAATTATTTATATAGTTTTTATATCAAAAGTTTTTGCAACCGTCTCCAAAACATTTGGTGATAGAAAGGCAGGTAGTGTTGGACCCAATCTTATTCCTTTCACTCCCATATACAACAATGATAACAAAACAGTTACAGCTTTCTGCTCGTACCAAGCTATGTTGTATTCAATGGGTAGTTCGTTTATATCCTTTAAATCGAATGCTTCTTTCAATTTTAAGGCCGTTAAAACTAAAGAATAAGAATCATTACATTGCCCTGCATCTATAACCCTTGGTATTCCATCAATATCCCCTAAATCAAGCATATTGTACCTGTACTTGGCACAACCAGCGGTTAAAATAACGGTGCTTTTTGGAAGATTTTTGGCAAAATTAGTGTAGTATTCACGATCTTTGTTTCTTCCATCACAACCACCCATGACGTAAAATTTGGTTATTTTACCAGATTTTACTGCCTCGACAATTTTATCAGCAACTTGTGTGGTCTGTTCATGAGCAAATCCAATGGTTATATTTTTCCCTTCTCTTTTTTGGATGGGGCCAATTTCGAGTGCCTTTTTTATTACAGGAGAAAAATCTTTTTGACCATTCTTTTTTCTATTTGGTATATGTTGAACCCCTGGCCATCCCACAAGTCCGGTTGTGAAAATTCTGTCTTTGTAGGAATTTCTTGGCTTTTGAATACAATTCGTTGTCATTACTACAGCTCCACCAAAATCTTCAAACTCTTGTTGTTGCTTCCACCAAGAACCTCCAAAATTACCGGCTAAATGTTCGTACTTTTTTAATTCGGGATAGGCGTTTGCCGGTAGCATTTCTCCGTGGGTATATACTTTGATTCCTTTACCTTTAGTTTGTTCTAAAATTTCATACAGATCCAAAAGATCATGACCACTGACTAGAATAGCGGGTGTTTCGTATGTCCCTGTGTAAACTTGGGTTATTTCAGGATTTCCAAAGGTCGAAGTATTTGCCTCATCTAGTAAAGCCATAGCGTTTACCCCATATTCGCCAACTTTCAGTACTAAATTTATTAATTCATCAACGGTGATATCTTCACGTAGGGTTTCCGCTAAAGTCTTTTCGATGAATGCAAGTATATCTTCGTTGAAGTGTTTTAAGATATAGGCATGATCGGTGTAAGCAGCCACTCCCTTTAAACCAATTACAAGAAAGTTCTTAAGCGATCTTATATCCTCGTCTGATTCCGATAAAACACCTACTTCAACAGCTTTATTTAAGTATTCGTCTTCATTGTTATCCTTAGGATTCCATACTGCGGCATCAGGTACTTTTTCCTGAAATTTTTCGTTGTATTTTCTTTCATAAACTTCTTTGAATTTATTTTCTATAATTCTTCTTTTATCTAGTGCTTTATCAATGTATCTAGCTATTCTTTTTACATCAAAATTAACATTAGTTATTGTTACAAACAAGCCTTCTGCCACAAAAAGGTCAATACTTTCATCTTCTACGTCCAATTCTCTTGCTTTATTAGCCCAATAGGAAATCCCTTTTAGTATATAAATCAATAGATCCTGCAAGTTTGAAGTTTCTGGACTTTTTCCACATACACCTTGAGCCACACAACCCTCATTTCTTAAGGTTTCTTGACATTGATAACAAAACATCTCCATTCGCTTTTTTCCTCCTTACTAAGATTTTATTTGTCTTGACACTTAAACTTTTCTTTATTTAAAGAATTTTGAATTCCCTTTCATTTTAAGTATAATTAAATCGGAGTAATTTTGTCAGTAACAAATGTTACGCACGTTGTTTTTTAAAAATTTTGAGGTGATTGAATCGTGGATAACTATATTGATAGACTAGGTAAATTAAAGATATTTAAAAATTTTTCAAAAGCCGAATTGATGAAAATTTTTGGTAATGTTCGCTATTCAATTAAAAATTTTTCAAAAGGTTCCCTTATCCATACTTCTGGGGAAAAAGTTGAAAATTTAATGATCTTAATCGATGGAGAAGTTATCACAGAAATGGTTGATTTTAATGGGAAAATTTTAGAAGTAGAAAGGATAAAATCTCCGGAGATTTTAGCTTCTGCCTTGTTATTTTCAAAAGATAACTTACTACCTGTTGATGTTTTAGCGGTTAAAGATGTTGCTATTCTATATATTGAAAAAGGAGATTTGATAAGATTGTTTCAAGGTAACAAGGCTCTTTTACTCTCTTTTCTTGAAGATATAGGCGAAAAGTTTCAGTTCGTAACTGCAAAATTACGGGCGAATTCTTTTCATACAATCAGAGAAAAGATTACAATGTATCTTTTAAATCTTTACCATCAGCAAAATAAATCCAGCGAGTTAACTATACCTCTAACTTTAGAAGAGTTAGCTAATTTATTTGGTGTAACAAGGCCTTCTCTATCGAGGGTATTTTCAAAGATGCAAAAAGAAGGTTTGTTCGTTAAAAGTGGGGATAAAATAATCTTAAAGAAATTGAAGAATTGATTATGCTATAATTGTTATGACAAAACTCAAAGTAGGGAGGGAAATTTAAGAATGGAAATTTTTTTAGACACTGCAAACATAGAAGAAATCAGAAAAGGTGTTGCTTGGGGAATAGTTGACGGCGTGACAACTAATCCTACGTTGGTTTCAAAAGAGAATGCCGTATTTGAAGAAAGGATCAAGGAAATTTGTGAAACTGTAAAAGGACCGGTAAGTGCCGAAGTGGTATCCACCGATTACGAAGGAATGGTAAAAGAAGCGAGGGAAATAGCAAAGTTAAGTGAATTTGTGGTAGTTAAAATACCTTTGATCCCTGATGGAATTAAAGCGATAAAAACTTTATCCAAAGAAGGTATTAAGACCAATGCAACTTTAGTTTTTAGCCCTTTACAAGCTCTTCTTGCAGCCAAGGCAGGAGCTACATACGTGAGTCCTTTCATTGGTAGAATGGATGACATAGGAAACACCGGAATGGATATAGTAGAAGAAATTGAAGTTATCTTCAGCAATTACGGATATGAGACAAAAATTATCGTGGCTAGTGTTAGACATCCTCAGCATGTTTTGGAAGCTGGTCTGATTGGAGCAGATGTTGTTACTATGCCTTTTGAAGTACTTGAGAAAATGTTCAAACATCCCATGACGGATATAGGTCTTGAAAGATTTTTGAATGATTGGAAGAAGTATCAAGATTATCTAAAAAGCAAAAATAATTAACTTAAAAATAATAGACATAAGACGCAGTATAATACCCCAGGAAAGAACCAGCTACCACGTCCGAGAGCCAATGCACATCTTCATAGATGCGAGAAAACGATATAGTTGATGGTATAATATAAATCCACCAACTATATTCTTTCGCATATGGAGTGTATACCGACCAGGCTATTGTTGAATGTCCCGAAGGAAAAGAGGTATAAGTCGCCCCTTGAGTAAGGGAAGCAAACGGATTGAATGAGAATGAACCGTCTTCAGCATAAGGTCTTTCTCTTCCAACGACAATTTTTGTTAGCAAGGTTATTCCTCCGCTAATAACGGAAGATATAATAGCTTCTTCAGATACCTTTTTTAGTGTATAATCGTTTGTAAGATAACCAACTGTGTATCCCACCACGGGTGTTGCAACAAGAAAGTAATAATCATATGTAGTTAAGAAATTAGAAATTATATCCAGATAAGAATTGGTATTATTCTTAACAAGGTTTCTGCTTAAATCATCTAAATTTAGTGTGAACATAGTTGTCTTGGTACTTGGTTCAGTTACTGTATCTTCAGCGGTAACTATACTTGAAAAAACAAGAATCACTACTAAGAAAAGTATAAAACGTTTTTTCATGTTAATTCCTCCGCCTTTTGATCAAAAGATGAAAAGTAGCATTACTACAAGATATCCTATTATAGCACAAAAAATGGGAATGATTATTTTTTTTATTACACTAAACATATCGACTTCAAAATATTTTGATGTAAGTAAAAGACAGAGATGAACAGGTGATAGAAGAACCCCCAATACAGAGAAAAAATATATGGTTATCGCAACCGGCACCAAAGAAATAACTCCCGCTTCAACGAACGACAAAGCTATCGGCATTGTAACCGCAAAACCTGCCTGAGTTATTCCAGTTATCAATCCTATAATAATCGGAGAGATCATTATTATCCACCATGGACTTACTCCCCACGTAGTTAGATTGTCTACAAAATCGTTGGATAAATTTGACACAGTTACAAAATTTTTGTACCAAAAAACAAACAATAGCAACAACACAGTTTCCCATCTTATATTTAGTAGATCTTTGTAGTTTTTATGATAAAAAGTATATATTAAAGATACCGTTAAAACAACAAGCCAACCAGGTAAAGAAGCAATTACTCCAACGATTATAATTAATATTGGGAGTATAGATTCAAAAAGTTCTTTCCATAATTTTTTGTCTCTTTTTAGACTGATTTTACCATTTTTGAAGTAGATCCAACCACCAATAATTGCAAATAATCCTATGGGAAGTTGTATTAACAATAATTTTGTTAAACTTATTCCCGTGAGAGCACTTTCTAAAATTAATGCTGGATACAGTATCCAAAAAAATTCCATACTGTGCCTGAACCAATAGTTCATTGCCGTAGCTTCAACTCTATTAATGTTGCTTTCATCAGCTATATCTTTAACCATCGGTGCAGTGAACATAGCTCCTCCCGGCATGGGTAGTAATCCCAGCATCATAGGCATCAATCCTACTGCCTGTCTTGAATTGAATAATGTTCTTATGTTTTTGGCAAACTTCTGTGAGTTTCCAGTTGCCTTCATAGTATCCGATAGTAGATATATTCCAAAGATAACAACAATCACTTCGTAAAAATCGCTTTGTGTAATAGTTTCTAGGAAACTACTACCAATATAATTCAAATTCAAAGAAACTAGTGCGGTTACAATTGTTGCAATAAGAATAGCCCAATGGACTTTTTTTATCAATTTTATAGATATCACCATACTAATTAAACCTGATAATATGGAAACTACAGCCAAATCTTTCACCCCATTTTTTGTTAGTGAAACTTACTATTTTATTATACCATAAAAAAACGTGCCATATACAATGGCACGCCTGTTTTTATTACTGTCTAAATTTAGTACATATCTGGTGTTGCTGGCATTTCTGGACCTTTTTCTTCTTTTGGTTCTTCTGCTACTAAAACTTCTGTTGTTAGAAGCATGGAAGCAATCGACGCAGCATTTTGAAGTGCACTTCTTGTAACTTTAGTTGGATCAATTATTCCAGCCTCAAACATGTTAATGTATCTTTCTTTTAGTACATCAAATCCATATTTTGGATCATCTTTTTCGAGTATTCTTTCAATAATTATAGCGGGTTCTAAACCAGCATTTCTTATTATTTGTTTTGCAGGAGCATCTAAAGATTTTGCTACTAATTGTGCACCAATTTTTTCGTCTCCTGACAATGTGTTTGCAAATTCTTCAACGGCTTTTTTGGCTTTGAGTAACGTTACACCTCCACCTGCAACTATTCCTTCTTCCACAGCTGCTCTCGTTGCAGATAAGGCATCTTCTATTCTATGTTTCTTTTCTTTCAACTCAGTTTCTGTAGCCGCTCCTGCTTTAATTACAGCAACCCCACCAGATAATTTTGCTAATCTCTCTTGTAATGTTTCTTTTTCGTAATCGGAAGTTGTATTTTCAATTTGAGCTTTTATCTGAGCTATTCTTTCTTTTATTGCTGTAGGTTCACCTTTTCCTCCAACAATGATAGTATCTTCTTTTGCAACTCTTACCAAATCAGCTTGACCAAGATCATTAATGGAAACATCTTCCAAGGTAAGACCAATTTCTTCAGATATTACAGTACCGCCAGTTAAAATGGCAATATCTCTTAGCATTTCTTTTCTTCTGTCTCCAAAACCAGGAGCTTTAACAGCTACTGATTCCAAGGTTCCTCTCAGCTTGTTGAGAACCAACGTAGAAAGAGCTTCTCCTTCTACATCTTCAGCAATGATTACCAAAGGTTTTCCAGCTTGAGCAACTTTTTCTAAAATTGGAACTATAGATTTTACAGCTGAAATCTTTCTATCTGTAATTAATATATAAGGTTCTTTCATTTCGGCTTCCATTTTTTCAGTATTTGTTACAAAATAGGGAGAGATGTATCCTCTATCGAATTGCATTCCTTCTGTGAATTCTACATAAGTTTCAAGAGTTTTAGAGTCTTCAACGGTTATAACTCCATCTTCTCCTACTTTGTCCATAGCTTCCGCTATAATATTTCCAATCTCCTCGTTATTAGCAGATATAGAAGCTACATGTGCAATGTCTTCTTTACTTGATAACTTTCTGCTAGCATTCCTTATCTGCTCTACAGCTTTATCTGTAGCCTTAGCGATACCGTTTCTCATCAATATTGGATTAGCACCAGCTGCAACATTTTTCAATCCTTCTTGAATCATAAACTGTGCTAAAACTGTAGCGGTAGTTGTCCCGTCTCCCGCAACATCGTTTGTTTTGGAAGCTACTTCTTTAACTAACTCTGCTCCAAGTGCTTCAAA
The DNA here is from genome assembly GCF_002895605.1 of Petrotoga miotherma DSM 10691. GTDB lineage: Bacteria > Thermotogota > Thermotogae > Petrotogales > Petrotogaceae > Petrotoga > Petrotoga miotherma. The sequence goes on along the minus strand of NZ_AZRM01000034.1, from coordinate 2,628 downwards.
TTTATCTTTCAATTCAATTTCTTTAGCAATCGAAACACCATCATTTGTGATAGTTGGAGATCCCCAACTCTTTTCTAAAACTACGTTTCTTCCTTTAGGTCCCAAAGTTATTTTAACAGCATCTGCAACTGTATTAACGCCTCTTTCTAAAGCTCTTCTTGCATCTTCATTAAATTTTAACATTTTTGCCATCTTATCTCAACACCTCCCATTTTTTTAGTCTTCTACTTTTGCTAGTACGTCTTCCACATCAATGATGATATAATCCTCATCATCTATCTTGATTTCAGTTCCTGCATATTTAGAAAAGATTACCTTGTCTCCTACTTTTAAATCATAATCTTCATCTAGTTTCCCGACTTCTTTAACTTCTGCCTTTTGAGGTTTTTCTTTTGCTGAATCTGGTAGTACTATACCACCTTCAGTTTTTCTTTCTTCGGTAATGGGCTTAATGAGTAACCTGTTTCCTAATGGTTTCACCGTCATGTTATGATACCCCCTTTTTTTATTTTAATTATTTTATTTCAATTTTTATTTTTTTGTTCATTAGCAATCAAACATTAAGAGTGCTAATTTTCATATGTATCATAACACATATTAGTAAAAGTATCAAGAGTCAAAAAAGACGATTATGGGTGATTAAAGACGATTATCGGCGATTATTTTCGATTAGAAGGCTAAATCTCGTTTTTTCTCGTTTTTTCTCCAAATTGCTCGTTCTTTCTGCCTTTTTAACTTTTATGTAATTATTTCAGTACATATTTTTAAACTTTTCTGCGATCTTGACAAACACTTTTAATACTTCAGGGTCAAATTGTTCTGGAGATGTTCTGCTATCTCCTTCTAACAATATTTTCATGAAAAATATCTGCAGGAGACTCACTAGAAAACGGGCTTCCGCCACACAGCCTTACGGCAGATAAGGAAGCGGTGAGAGGAATGCAGAATTTTCTCTCCTTTCCCATAGTAAAGTTTTAGCTTTGCTTACCAGGATTAAATCTTTGCTTTTTGCACTTCTATGAATTACTGTACCATCAAGTTTCCTTATATCAAAATATCCAGTTGAACGTCTCCCAAATATGAAACATTCGATACCGTTGTATCTTACTTTATCAAACAATCTAAAACCATGTACTAGATAAGGTGCTTGGTTAAGCTTCCTTGTTCCTCCCTTTAGAATGTTAGCTTTGTGTATTTGTCTATTGTGTCGTCTAACTTCTTTAATGTGATAATAGTAATCTAATTGTTTTGCTTGAGGATGACCACTAATACATAAAGCGTCTATTCTATGTGTTTTAGGTAGGTTGTTCTGTATTCTTGTATTTTTAGTGATATATCCGTAAGTTAGATGAACGTTAGAATACAAATCTTTCAATCTATTGTATAATGTCCATCTCATAATACCCATAAATGTAGCATCTTTAAACTTTTGTCCTCTTTTAAAATTCAATTTAATCTTTCCATTATGATAATCTCTATGGCATGTTTCACACAATGTAATTAAATTACTCGGTGCGTTTCCACCTATTTGTCTACTTTCGATGTGGTGAACATTGAGTCTTTTATCTTTACTTTTGCCTTTGCAGTGTTGGCAGGTATAGTTATCTCTCCATAGAACATATTCCCTTACATTCCAAAAATCTAATTGTTTACCTTGTTGGTATTGTTTGCCTTCAATATTAGGATTCTTAATCTTTTGTATATCGAAACTTGCAACTTCTACTACAATTTTTGTAATAGGAAGCAAACGATAAACTAGATCAATCAGTTTAATGTGCGATTTTATTTTATGTTCTACCGATGGTGCAATCCATCCTTTGTTCTTACTGTGAACACGATTTAAAAAGCGTGGTTTCCTGTACCTTGTTTTTCTTAAACGTCTATCTCTACGATACTGTCGTTTTTGAGATATAAGTTTAGTTATATCGTCCCTTATTTCAACTTCTGATGCAAAAAGTTCTTTCTTTTTAGTAGTAGCAGACAATCCTACAGTTTTACTTCCTGCATCTACTCCCAAAGTAATAGGTTGTTTATAACCGCTACTACCATAGAGCAGTTGAATAGTAAAGGGTTCTTTTCTAACAACCTTGGCTTTACCATCTTTAAGTAGCTTTCTTGCCTTTGAAGGTTTACAAGGCATAAGAGGTTCCCCATGTTTGTTTAAAACGTACACTAACATAAAGTGTACCTCCTTAATAGGCGGAAGCCCGTTTCTTTTTCCTTAACGGAGTTATTCTCCTTCCCCAATGTTATATAGGCTTTTTACGTTTAGCTCACTATCCCTACCCCTCAGGATTGTTTAAAGCTAAACAACAGAGCGACAGACTAAGAGAAACATCCGAAGGTGTTATGACCTATATAACGTAGCCCGATGATCTTCCTTTAGAGATGGAAGCCCGTTTCTTCATACGGCTGAGGGTAGCCAACTAAGGCTTGTTCATCACAAGCCCCCGTCTTTAGACGGTGGGTAGTTGACGCTTTCTTCGTGAGAAAAAGATTTTTTATATGGTCTTTCACTTCTGAGTTCATCGTATACATCTGGGTAATATTCGCCTAAAATGATATTAAGTTTTTCTGAAAAAGTGGTAAGAGCCATGATAATCAAAGGTTCTCTTCCAAAAAGTGTGG
>NZ_AZRM01000033.1 GCF_002895605.1 Petrotoga miotherma DSM 10691 | reverse complement strand
AAGTCAAGTATGATAGTCCCCTATTTAATTAAAAAAATTTTAAATATTTTCTATTTAAAAAATCCTCATTCAGTCATACTTCTAGGTTGAAAGTAGCAGTTGTTGTTTATTCAGGTTACTATTTCTCTTTTCCTTTTTAATTTTTTTGCTGTATAATTGCCATGAGCTCTCAGTTCTTGATTTTGTAATTTGTAATGATAGTCAGAATCATATTTTTTCCCACTCTTTACCAGTGAATATATTATTCTCAACAATTTTCCCGCTACGGCTAACACAGCAACAGTATGTGATTTACCTCGAGTACGTAGTTTCATGTAATAATTCTTGAAGTATTCATTGTTTTGAATAGCAACGATGGCAGCGATGTAAACAGCTTTTCTTAGGTATCTGTTACCTTTTCTATTGATGAACCAGCCTTTTTTCATTTGACCTGATTCCTCTGTACGAGGATCGATGCCAACGAAAGCCACCAGGGCAGAAGCAGAATAGAATCGGTTAATATCTCCTGTTTCTGCTACAATATTTAAAGCTGTTTCATTGAAACCATCAAGAGATTGTATTAATTCTACCTGGTTTTTAATTACATCGTTTGATGAATTGTTCAAAGTTTCTTTCAATTTTTCTTTGAAGAGCTTTTGATCTGATTCAAGTTTGAACAACAATTCTATTCTTTTTTGAAGAGCTAACTCATGCGCATCGTTGCCACTTGCTATTGAATTTTTAGAAAGTTCAATGATTTGGTCCAACTTATTTTCATCGAAATACAATTGATTATCTATCTTCATCGCATCAATAAGCTGTTTTTTGTTGGTTGTAGCGATCTTCCTTGCAGAAGGGAAGTTATACAATAAATTCATTAAACTCTTGATAAAGATATTAGATTGAAAAGATTCCAATTCAGGGAACAAAAGGTAGACATAACGTTTGATTTCATTCTTAACCCTTGAAATCTCCTCAGAAAGGTTAATGATCTCGCGAGAGTATTGAGTGAAATTATCTATCTCCTTAGAAGAAGGGATGTTGTCTGGATACTTTTCTTTCAGCCAAATGGAGATCAGCTTGGAATCAATGTTGTCGTTTTTAGAATGGCGAAGAGTTTCACTTTTTCTGAATTCTTTCAACAAAAGGGGATTAATGATATGGACATCATAATCGTGTTTAAGTAAATAAGAAAACAAATGTTGATGGTAAATAGAAGTGGATTCCATACCAATTATAATCTCTCTTTTGTTGAACTTTTTAAGAATTTTGTCGAAAGTGGTGAAACCACTCATATTCTGTTTGAATTTACCACTATCGATTTTGGTCCTACCTGAATCGGAGATGTAGTAATGAAAAGAGTTTTTAGAAATATCAATACCTACAAAATACATATTTTTTCACCTCGCTTTAGTATTGTTTGAGGATCCGCCTTTTGCAATCATCCTTCTAATACGGCCTTGAAAGGTCAATCAAGTATCGGATTTATGGGCGGAAAGTGGGTAGCGAACAAACTTTTAAACGAACTTAAAAGTTCAGAAAGAATAAGCGTTCTACTACCCACTCATTTTTTAAAGAAAATAGTTGTTTATGCTTATATTGTATCATCAAATATCATAGAAGA
>NZ_AZRM01000032.1 GCF_002895605.1 Petrotoga miotherma DSM 10691 | reverse complement strand
AAAACCATAGAAAATAACATAATGAAAAGGGCTCGAAAACCAAAGATCCATGTTGAAACAATAACAGCAGGTATCAATGATATCAAAACATCGATCATAATTTTTCGGGTGGTATTGGTAGTTCGAAAATGGGGTGCTGCTTCAGTGCTAAGTTTCAACTCAACCCCTCCTTCTTTGAATGGCTTTTATATACTGCCTTTAGAAACTCTAAAACATGCATTGTAACTAACTTTTAGTACCTTCAATATTATACTTTTACCTCCTCACTGTATAATTTATTTGATACCACATTTTTATTATCTCGTAAGAAGGTCATACAATTGTTATTATAGGTAACTCTTCTCAACTGTACTTCGATTTCGTCTACTCTGATTATATGAAAGAACATTCTGAATTTTCTTATCCCCTCTTACGTAACTTCTAAAGCTACTTTCTCTTCTTTTAAGAAGGAGTTTGGCCCTTCTTATTTGGATAAGATTATCACTTTTACCGTTCTTAAAGGTATCAAAGAGGGAATCAACGTCCCTATATTCACCGTTGTTTCCCCTGCTTGTGCCCATGACAAGAATTATGCTTTGGTCCTTTTGGAAAAGGTTGTTAAGTACTTGGATCTTAGTGGGTTTAACTTCTTAGCTGATGCCGCATATGATTCAAGTGATCTTTACGATTACGTCCATTTGAAAGCCGGTTCAATTGCTTTTATTCCACTCCCAGTTCTTCTACACGATACCAGATTATTTAATCCTTTATTCATGTTTAATTTTTTCAACCTCCACTTTTTGGGAGAAAACTGCATTTTCATTCTCCCTTTTTTAATTCTTTTTTTATTGTTTCTTCTGAATTTTTAAGATTTTGAAGGAATTTAACATCCACTTCTTTTTTTAATAAAATTAATGCTCCAAAGACTGGCCAAAATTTAGCTGCTCTTATATCCGCTGTGGGAATTTCCTGCCGAATGTAATTAAAAAAATATTCATAAAATACTGGAATGTTTTCTATTACTCCTCCACTGTACGTAATAACAGGGTTAGAATCAAATTTTAAAAGTCTTAACGCAGATAACACGGATAAGGATAATTCTTTTGCTGCTTTTTCTAATATAAACTTGGAAGAATTATTCCCTAAACTACTTGCTTTAGAAGTTAAATAAGATATTGAGGCAATTTCATGCCTAAAATTTTTACCTAAGTTTTTTATCCATTCTAAGAGATCATACTTACTCTGAAACTTCATTTCTTTAAATATCAGTTCTGTTAGAAGGGTTTTGGGAGATCTCCCATCTAATTGCTTGGCCACTTCTCTCAATGTCTCTATACCAATGTAATAACCACTTCCTTCATCTCCGATTAACGACCCCCAACCTCCTACTCTTACATCTTTTTCTTTGTGTTTTCCATATATAATACTTCCCGTTCCACAAACTGCATGAACACTATCTCTTCCTAAAGAACCTCCGGCCCAAGCAATCACCACATCGTTAACTAATAAGTTGGGAATTATCCCAAGTTGGCTTTGTATTAATTTTTTTAATTTATACTCTAATCTTTTATATTCTCCAATACCAGACATCCCAAAACATGATTTTACAGGATTCTTATCTATTTTCTTTAAAATTATAGAGATTTCATTCAGATTTTTAAGGAATTCCTTTTCCTCATACTCCATTAGACTTGTAGGACCTATTTTTTTGAAATCTATTAGCTTTCCTTCATTATCTACTAAAACAGCTAATGTTTTTGTACCTCCACCATCAACTCCTAAGTACAAACTTTCCATCATTTACCTCCAAAATGGATTAATTAATACGCATATATAATAAATTTTGATTCTACTGTATATGTAAAAGCTTAAAATTTTACTACTTTATCTAAGTTCCTGGGTCTATCTACATTTATATTCTTACTTTTATGCTATTGCTAACTAACTTTTCGTTTAGTACGTACATTTTAGCTATTCCTGAAGAAGTGGATATAAAATCTATAATAAACTATTTTTCTTTATATTATCCTGAGATAATAGATAGAATTGAAATCTCAAGATTCAGACATACATTGCTGTGTGGATTTTTGGGTTTTCACCGCTTAGCTATTGCCCATGCTGGGCGCACCACTTAAATAAAGGGGGGCATTAGCCCCCTAAAATAAACTATTTTTTGCTGTAGTGCTTCCTCATTTCTTCATTACCTGGCAATGCAAGAATTTCATCGATAACTTTTACTACCTGGTCGTAAGATTTTGTACGTGGATCTCTGATCAAAAATTCTTCAAGTACTCTTTTATCTCCAGTTAGGAATGCTTCTAATGCCCATTCCATTCTCATGATTCTTGGGTAGAGGTACATCTTTTTAATTCTTTCTGGAAGTGGTGGATCTATTTTGTAACGATGGATTCCATTTTTGTCTGCATACACAGGTATCTCGACGGCTACATCGTCTGGAATGCCAGGTATAGTACCGTTATTCGGTAAATTGAGAACAAGGTCTACTTTTTCATCGTTTAATAAGGCATTTGCTAACAATATATGTTGTTCACCACTTTTCTTTTGAGGATCTAACAAGTTGTATATTTCTTTTGTGAGTTCTTCTTTTACATCGTTTTTGGTTTGAGATATAATCTCATTGAGTGAATCTTTTGAAAGTAATTTGGCGTTTTTATTCTCTTGGAAATATTTGGCAACTTTTTGCATTGCAGTTGCAATCTCTGCTTGTCTGTCTTGATACCATTTCCATCCTAACTCTGAATCAACGCCTCCCCATGGCTCACCAAACCACTTTTTCTTTGTTTCAAGGTTGTAATGGTATTTCCAACTTCCGTTCCTGACTGTGTCTCCAATAGGCATTTTCCCATAGAATTCATACATATCTTTTGCAACGGGAGAGAGTTGATCGTCGAATGGATTGGTGGGTTTGAAGTTTTTAACCTCTTTTTCTAATAATTCATCAATGAGTGGATAGGCATCTTTTCCTTCGTACATGAATTTTGTTAACCATATTCCATGGTTTACACCTGCTACTTGCCATTCGACTTTTTCGGCATCTAATCCTAATTTTTCAATTATATGGTCTACTCCATGATGTCCATGGCATATTCCGACCATGTTTATTGGGACCGTTCTTGTTATTAAATTAGTTAATTCAAAGACAGGATTTGCCGCTTGCAAAAGCCATGCTTTAGGAGATATCCTTTCAATAGCTTTTGCTACATCGTGCATGAACTTTAATTGGTTGAAATTGCTTATTGTGTAATAATCTGAAACCATGTTGAATTCTTGTGAGTCTATTCCTCTGTAATATCCGTATTTTTCTGAAATTTTTCTTACCTGTTCAAAGTAACTGTGACCTCCAACAAGGGCTGTATTTACAACAAAACTTGAGTCTTTTATTGCATCTTCAACATTTGTTGTAGTTTCAAATCTCAAATCCGCTCCAAACTCTTCTGCAAATTTCTTAGCAAGCATGTGTACTGCGTTTAATCTGTCTTTGTCTATATCCATTAAGGATACTAAACTTCCTGATAATCCCTTTGTTTTACAAAGATCGCTAACCAATCTCAAAGAAAATGCTGCACTTCCTGCTCCAATGATTCCTAACTTGATAGCTGTCATTTATTATCTTTCCTCCTCTGTAAGTTCTTTGATTATGTGGATTTCCTTATCACCAATCTAGGTGGTAGAAAAATTTGATCTAAATTATACTCGGTGTATGAATTGGTTTTTTCAATTTTTTTGATTAATATATCAACGCTTTTTCTACCGATTTCTCGTGTGGGTTGCGCGATGCTGGTTAACGGTGATGCAAGTTAGATCATAATAAATTGTCATTGATTATTACTGCCAAATAATTAAAAACTACTGTTTTTATAGCTTCTTTGAACTTTCCTTATCTTAGAGAAATAACTGCAATTTTCTCAGAGAATCAAAGCATCTTTATTCTTTCACAGCTCCACTGGTCAAGCCTGCAATAAGGTATTTCTGAAAAATTACGACAAAAAAAGCAGGGGGAATTAATGCAAGAATCCCGCTAGTTGCCATTAAAGGATAATCAATTAAAAATCTCCCCATAAATTCAGAAATAGCTACTGGTAAAGTTTTAGCTTTTAAAGAATTCGTTAGAACTAAAGCTATTTGAAATTCATTCCACGTTGCCAAAAATACGAAAATACCGCTGGTAAAGATTGCTGGCTTTGACAACGGTAATATTATCCTCCATATTATTTCAAAATATCCGCAACCATCAACAATGGCGGCATCCTCTACAGATACAGGAAGAGTTCTAAAATACGAACTAAGAATCCATATCGCGAAAGGTAAATTTAGAGCAGCATTTATAAGAATAAGGGAAAATTTCTTGTCTAGTAATCCAAAATTGTTAAAAAGAAAATATAAAGGTATAACAAGGACTACAGGAGGAAGCATCTGAGTAAGTATTACGAAATAACTTATCATTTTTCGAAAAGGAACTTTTAACCTTTCTATAGAGTACGCCGCAAAAGTAGCCATAATTAGAACTAAAAGAGTAGTTATTGTAGCAATAATAATGCTATTTATTGCAGTTCTTTGAAATTCGTAGGCTACACTATAAACCCCTTGAGATGGAGAAAAAATCTCTTTATAATTATTAAAATTGATACGAGGTGGAAACCACCGGTTGGTTGTAGTTTGCAAATCAGCTGTGTACGATATACTTATGGCAAACGTCCAATAAATAGGGACAAAGGAAAAAAAAGCAATAACTATTATTAAAATAAAAGACAAAACCTTATTTAGCTTTTTTTTTGAAGTTTCCATGTAATATCTCTCCTCCTTTAAAGAATACTCGATTCTGAACCTAAAATTTTCTGATATACAAAAACAATAATAGCAACAATACACAAAAGTATATAAGACATCGCACTAGCTTTTCCAAATTTAAAGGCTTCAAAAGCTGCATGGTATATTTGATATGAAACAACTGTGGTACTCCCTCCAGGGCCACCACCGGTTAAAAGGTAGACAATCTCAAAAATTTTAAATGTTAGGATCGTTTTCATAACAAGAAGTAAGCTCGTATAAGGTTTCATCAATGGAATTGTTATATATCTTAAAGTTTTTCTTTTTGTGGCACCATCTATTTTACTTGCTTCATAGAGTTCGAACGGTATAGATTGTAATCCTCCAAGGTAAATAATTGTTGCAAACGCTGTACCCTGCCAAAGATTGGCAATTATTAAAGCTATTAACGCTAAATTAGGACTTATAAGCCAATAAATCGGGTCTTTAATAAGCCCTAAATTTATCAAAGTTGAATTTAAAAAACCATAATCTGGGTTATAAATGAGTTTCCAAAGTAAAGCATTAACAATAGGTGGTAAGATGTAAGGAAACATTACTATTCCTACTATTAAAGGTTTTAAAGGATATTTTTTATTTAAAGTTAAGGCACACAGAAAACCGAGGGGAATTCCAACCATTACATCTGCTACCACAAAATAAAGTGTATGTACAAATGCCTTCCACCAATCAGGATCCTTCAAAACTTCAAAATAGTTTGCTAACCCAATAAAGTTAAGGTTCATTGTTCTCCCTAAGGTTACATTAAAAAAACTTAAATATAGAGCATATAATAATGGAAAGAGGAGCACACAAAGAATTATTACAACTGCCGGAGTAATAAATATATATCCTAAGCGTTTTTTCTTTTTTTCCAAACTTTTCAAGTTTTCCACCTCTCTTTGTCTGAAGTGCCAAAAAGGGGAGGTAGATGAGTTTTATCTACCTCCTGTGGATCCAAAAGATCTTAATTGTAATTACTGATGATTTTTTTCCCACTCATTTCTTATTTCTACAGCTTTTTGAGCAGCATTATTGAGAGCAGTTTGTGGTTCTTCTTGCAATGTTAGGGCCTTATGAAGCTCTTCTGCCAAAATGGGAGAGAATTCTAAGTACCAGGGTACTCTGGGTCTATTTACTACATATTTCGCCTGTTCTAACATTTTATCTGCTCCTCTTACTTTTTCCTTGAAAAGAGGATTTTCCCAGACAGATTCCCATCCGGGGACTAATCCAGCGTTAATAGAGGCATCCAATGAACCTTTAGGGTTTGCTAGAAAATTGATATATTCCCAACTTTCTTGAGGATGTTTTGTTCCATATGAAATAGCTAACCCCATAGGTCCTGAAACTGTATGTGGATGTTCTCCGTCAATAGATGGCATCAATCCAATTTCACATTCTCCAACTACGTTTGAAAGCTCCGGGTTGTCTAAATCAACGAGTGGTAATCCCCACATCATTGCAAATGCACTATCTCCATTAAACATGGTTTGATATACTTCTGGCTCGGTCCAAGATAAAGAGGAGGGATTTACTATTTTGTATTTATATATCATGTCAACCATAAATTGAAGGGCTTGAACTCCTTCTTCTCCATTGAAAACAGGATCTATATTTTCATCAAAAAATCCCCCTCCAAAGGATGATAATATCGCAACAAAATCGCATACCAAACTCTCCTTTTGGGCCCAACTACCTGCTGTCGCATATTTTACAATCCCTTTTTCTTGTAATGATTGGGACAATTTAACGACTTCTTCCCATGTCTTTGGAAATTCCTTATAACCAGCCTTTTCAATCATTGCTTGATTATAAACAAAGCTCTTCCACTCTGAAACCCATGGTAATCCATACCAATGCCCTTTATAGCTCATTCCATCAAGAGCAAATGGTATTGCATCATTTTTCATCTCCTCAGTTATCCACTTGTCAACAGGCATCACCCATCCATTCTCTGCATACATAGGAACATCTACACAATCAATTGTAAAAATATCGTATTGGGTCCCTCCCACAAGGAATGATGCCATTAATTTTTGAACAACATCTCTACCGTAGGGAACAACCGTTATATTAACCCGAACACCTGTAGCTTCGTAAAATTCTTGATTACGTTTAATAAAATAATCTAAGTTTTCCGGACCTAAAATCATATTTAATTCAACTTGTGCAAACGAAATAACTACTCCAATTACTACAAATAACAATACTAACATCTTTTTCATATTTGTACCTCCTCACGTAATTTAATACTGTCTTTAGAAACTCTAA
>NZ_AZRM01000031.1 GCF_002895605.1 Petrotoga miotherma DSM 10691 | reverse complement strand
CTTCGCCCCGCTCCCCACCCCACAGTTGGCCCACAAGGAAAGGGGAGGTAGGGCTTCGCCCTGTAACCCTAAGTTTCGATATTTGTTTTGACAGGAAGAATGACTTGAAACAGCGTACCGTTGTTTTCTTCACTGTCTAAATATATTCTGGCATTATGGTTCTCTAAAACTTTTTTAACTATATACAAACCAATTCCTAAACCTGGAACTTGCCTGCTCCTAGATTTATCTACTCTGTAAAATAGATGGAAGATCCTTTTTAATTCTTTTGAAGGTATGCCTATTCCTGTATCCTCAATTTCCAAAATTATCGTTTTATCCTTTTTGTACAATCTTAACCAAACTTTTTTTTCGCCTTTTTCCTTCAAAGCGGTGAATTTAAAAGAATTGTCTAAAATATTATACACTACCTGCAGAAGTCTATCTTCATTACCGAAAACGTATAGATCATCTTCTATTTGTTCTTCAAACTCAAGGGACATCTTGTTAGCAACAATTTTAAAGAAATCAAAAGCTCTTTTTACTGTATTAGAGAAATTGAAATATACAAATCTTTTTTCTTCTCCTATATTTTTTTCCAATCTCTCTATATCTAAAAGGTCGTTAAACATCCGGGTTAATCTCGAAATTTCTTCTTCTATTTTTTTTAATGGTTGGTAAATTTCTTCGTTTAAATTAGGTTCGTGCAATATCGTTTCTAAATACCCGCTTATAACAGATAAGGGTGTCCGCATTTCATGAGACATGATTGTTAAGAATTCTCTTCTTAGATCTTCTAAATTTTTTTCTTTCGTGATATCTAGCAAAATAATAACTCTGTAGTTTTCAACATTTATTGATTTAACTTGACATCTGAAGTATTTTTTTTCGGGATAATAGAATGAAGTCTCTTCTTCCATTTCTTTATTAGTTTTAAAACTTTTTAAAGTCAATTCAATGAGATTATGATTATCAATTACCTCTGTTAATGACCTACCCACAAAATTTTCTGTTGTGAAAATATTTTTGGCAAAAGAATTTGCAAAGTCTACCCTGATGATTTCATTTTGATTAAAGGATACTAATATTATTCCTTCAGAAAGGTTATCTAAAATTGAAAATATGTTTCTTCTTTTGTATTTTTCGGATTTGTATTTTTCTTCTAGATTTTTAATATATGAATTTAATTGATGTAAAAGAAAATCATCAACAGGATTTTTTATGTTTATATTTATATTTTTTGCAATTTCATTTTTAAACCGTCGATGAGCATTTCCTTCCTTTCTCTTTTTTGAATAAGCATATATAAATAAAATATTTGTGATAATAAGCAATAAAATAATAATAGCATATATATTGACCAATATTTTTCACCTAGTTTATTTAAAAAATATACTTGGAAAAAAGGCAGAGGTAATATCCTCTGCCGTTGAATATTTAGTAGTTTCTTTCCTTTCCAGGATCTCTGAATTTGTATCCTTTTCCTCTGACTGTAATTATGTATTTTGGGTTGGAAGGATCTTCTTCAATTTTTGTTCTCAATCTTCTGATATGAACATCTACAGTTCTTGTATCTCCGTAGTAGTCATACCCCCACAATTTATCCAACAATACATCTCTACTAAAGACCTTTCCTTCATTTTTAGCAAGAAAAACTAGTAAGTCAAACTCTAGTGGGGTAAGACTAACTGGTTTGCCTCCTACCCAAACTTCTAATCTTTCAGTGTCGATAATTAAATCCTTGGCTGTAATTTTTTTGGGCCCTTCTTCTTTCATTTGAGCGGATGCAGCTTGTCTTCTAAATATGCTTTTAATTCTTGCAATTAGTTCTCTTACATTAAAAGGTTTAGTTACATAATCATCACTACCGAGTTCTAACCCCGCAACTTTATCCGCAGCATCATCTTTCGCACTCAATATGAGCACAGGCGTATTTCGGTAATCCTCACTAGATTTCAAGATTCTGATTAAATCAAATCCATCCATTGAGCCTGGTAACATAATATCTACAATGAAAAAGTCGGTATCTTTTTCCTCTAATTTCTTTAAGGCCTCATCAGCAGACACAGCCGTTATTACTTCGTAACCTTCTTTAGTCAAGTTCAAAGATAACATTTCAGAGATCGCCGGATCGTCTTCTACTATCATAATACTTCTTTTTGCCACTTTTCTTTCCCCCCTTTGGGATATTTTTTTGTTAATGCCTTCAACAATGACTCATCTTTATGTGTAACGCTCGGGCATTTGTCCCGATAAATTGATGCTCTCCATTTTGTGATTTAAATTTTTTCTTAAGATCTTTTTTGAAATGATGTTCCTGGTTAGTTCAAAAGTTGCAATTTTGTTGATTTCATCAAAAGCTTCTCCCTGAAAATGCACTTTGTTGTATGTTATATCAGTTATTTTTAATTTAATAAATACCTTAAAAGAATAAGGGGTAGAGGACAGATGATCTATACAACTATGTGAAATTACAGAAATTTGATCTTTTTCCAATAGATCTTTTATAATATTATAACTGCATTTATGTATTTCTTCTAAAAGTGATGAGGTGCTTAAAGCGTGAAAACTTATGACTTCTTTATCTTCTGACCATAAATAACTTTCATCTTTAACCTTAAAGGAATAATTAAATTCCCTTCCTTTCAATGGGATTATTTTCTCTAGAAAGGTATTCATAATTTACCACCTTTTCTTCTTCCCGAGTTGGAGTTACACCAAAACCTTCTACATATTCTTTCAGATCATCCATATCTTTTTGTAATAATTCTCTTAATTCTTTTCCTGTGATAGTTTCCTTTTTCAAAAGATATTGGGCAATGAGTTCGAGTTTCTCTCTGTTCTCTAACAGCACAGATTTAGCCTTTTCATAACTTCTGTTAATTATTCGTTTGATTTCAGAATCCACTTCTTTTGCAGTTTCATCCGAATAGTTTTTTTCTCTAAATAACTCACGTGCTAAAAAAGTTTCCTCGCTTTCGCTAGCCCAAGCTACAGGACCAATTTTTTCGCTCATACCAAAACTTTCAACCATCCTTCGGGCCATTTCTGAAGCTTGCTTTAGATCATTCTCTGCTCCACTAGTTATTTCATCAAATATTATTTCTTCTGAAGCTCTACCAGCTAACATTACCACAATATCGTCGAGTATTTCAGATTTATTCATCAGATATCTATCTTCGGATGGTAACTGTAAGGTATATCCTAAGGCTGCGTAACCTCGAGGAATAATCGTTACCTTGTGTACAGGGTTGGCATTTGGTAAAATAGTCCCTAAAATAGCATGACCTAGTTCATGATACGCCACAACTTCTTTTTCTTGATTGGAAAGTACTCGCGTTTTCCTCTCAGGACCAGCTATAACTCTCTCTATTGCTTCTTCACAATCCTTCATTGTAATGAACTTTTCTCCACTTCTGGCTGCCAAAAGCGCCGCTTCATTGACTAAATTTTCTAAATCCGCTCCAACAAATCCAGGAGTAGCCCTAGCTAATACATCTAAATCAACATCCGGTGCTATTTTCTTTCCTCTAAAGTGAATCTTTAATATCTGTTTTCTTCCTTCAGCATCTGGCCTATCAATCACCACTTTTTTATCGAATCTTCCTGGTCTTAACAAAGCTTTGTCTAGAACATCAGGCCTATTTGTGGCTGCCATAACTATTATTCCAATACTTGGATCGAATCCATCCATTTCTACTAAGATGGAGTTAAGGGTTTGCTCCCTTTCATCATGACCTCCTCCCAGACCTGCTCCCCTTTGTCTACCTACTGCGTCTATTTCGTCAATAAAAATGATAGCAGGTGCATTTGCCTTAGCTTGGTTGAAAAGATCTCGAACTCTTGCGGCTCCTACTCCGACAAAAAGTTCAACAAAATCAGAACCACTAATATAAAAAAATGGTACGCCTGCCTCTCCAGCCACCGCTCTGGCAAGTAAAGTTTTACCTGTGCCTGGTTCCCCTACTAAAAGGACTCCTTTTGGCATTCTAGCCCCGAGCCTGTTAAAAACTTTTGGATCTTTCAAAAATTTTACAACATCTGTTAATTCTTCTTTCGCTTCCTTAACCCCAGCAACGTCGTTAAAAGTGGTACGAGTTTTCTTGGAATCATATTTTTTAGCAGGGCTTTTTATAAAATTCATACCTTGATTTGCACCGCCCGCACTTGATCGAAACAGAAAGGTGAAGAGGAAAATAAGTAAAAAAACAGGTAAAAGAAACGTTAAGATAGAAATCCACCAACTATTTTCCAAGCTCCTGACATATTTAATCTCTATTCCTTGGTTTGCAAGTCCATAAACATACTGTTGGTCCGATAAAAGATTTGGGGCATATGTCTCGTAATAAAGCCCTGCTTGATCTCTTGCTCTAGCATAACCAGAGTCTTCTATTTCTAAAGAAACAATCTTTTTATCTTCCAACATTTGAACTAACTCACTATATTCTATTTTTGAAACATCTTGAGTACCGATAAGGCTGTTGACTCCAACGTATATAAAAATACCTATTGTTATATATATTAATAATAGCCAAAAAACTCTAGGTTGGTTTCTTTTGTTTTGCAAGACATAGACCTCCTCTTTTCTCACTTCTATAAGTATCTCAAATTTTAATAAGTAGAGTATCGCTTTTTTTCGTTATACTTAGTCCGTTTATATTTCTTACTCCGCCATTGCGCATTTTTATGATTTTCTCTGTTTCTTCCATATTTGGCGGGTATTTACTAAACTTCAAAAACGCTATTCTTATTATTTCGGCATCAAAAAAGTCATTTTCTAATTTTAATTTTAACGAGTCTTTCCCTATCTCACTTCTTTCTTCAAATTTTCTTTTAACCTCTTCTCTGTAACCCCATATGATTTTTGCAAGTCGGAAGAAACTTTCCTTGTACCTTGGGTTGATCTTCTTAAATAAAGGAGTGATTTCATATCTTATTTTATTTCTAGCATAATCTAAAGAATAATTGTACTTATCTTCCACATACTCTATATTATTAATTGTAACATAATTTTTGATTTCTTCCAAGTCAACACATAACATTGGTTTTGTTATTTCTTCTTCTATAGGAATTAGGCCGCCTAATCCATATATTCCGGTCCCTCTCAAAATTCTGTAAATCATTGTTTCAAATAAATCATCCATATGATGGGCGGTT
Source organism: Petrotoga miotherma DSM 10691 (assembly GCF_002895605.1). Classification (GTDB taxonomy): domain Bacteria; phylum Thermotogota; class Thermotogae; order Petrotogales; family Petrotogaceae; genus Petrotoga; species Petrotoga miotherma. Next base: position 35,225 of record NZ_AZRM01000031.1, on the reverse strand, counting down.
GCTATTTTATTATAACTTAATCTTCTTAATGTTTCATAAAAAAATTCATATCTTAAATTTCTTCCCGCTACTTCAACGCCTACCTTGTTTTTTTTTGAGTATGTAAAAACATCCACTTTTTTTGAAAAAAAAGGTACCTTTAGTTTCTCACATGTTTGCCTCACAAAAGATTCGTCACTATCGGCTTCTTCTCTCATACAATGGTTTAAATGGGCTACAGATATTTCAAATCCCATAGTTTTCGATAATTTTGACATAACATGAAGCAAAGACATTGAATCTTTTCCACCGGAAACTCCTAATAGAATTTTATCATATTTGTTAAAAATTTTATAGTCTCTTATAAATTTAAATATTTTTTTCTCAAAATCTTGGAGTATCACGTCCTCTTCTCCTTCCAAAATTAAATCTGGTAATACCTATAAAAACAAAACAGCGTCTTAAGACGCTTAAAATACTAAAAAATATTATGGAGCCGGTGAAGGGATTTGAACCCCCAACCTACTCATTACGAATGAGCCGCTCTTCCGTTGAGCTACACCGGCAATTGACTTCGTTATTGACAATACATGCAAAAAACCCCAATTTTGGGGTCAAAAATGGAGGGCCTGATTTTCAAAAAAATATAATATCCGACTTAATGCGGAATTTCGCACTATTAAAGTGCCAAGCGCCCTGACGCGCACGTGAATCATTCTGCCCTCCATTTTTTATTTTACTATATAATTTCAAAAATGTCAACTGCGCGCAGAGATTCCATTTCCTTTTGGATGGGGAGTGGGGTGAAAGGTCGCAATATAAAACTCATTTTACAGGAGTTGAATGATAAGATAACATACCTTCAAAAACATATGGTATAATCAAACTATTAGTGAAAGCGCTTAACACATCTAATGCTTAGAAAGAGTCGTAATTGGTTCAATATGAGGGCTATTAGAGAAGAAGTAAATTTGGTACCTGCTTTAAATATTTGCCAAAGTATTGGATAAATGAGGGATGCGAGCATCAAAAATAAATTTGAAAATAGGGGGGTAGTAGATATGCAAGAGATTCCAGTCAATATATCGCTGGGTTTAACCATGGGAACGATTGCAGGGACACTCTTTTTAATTGCTAATCTTTATGTCTTTTTTCATCTTATTAATCAGTTGGTTGCACCAAAGAAACAGTGGAAATGGTTAGATAAAATGAGAAATAGATGGCACTATGTGCATTATTTAGGAAATGCCGCCGCATTTATTGCAGCTTTAGTACATGGTGTTTTAATGCTGCAGTATGCTTCGGTATTTCACGGGGTACTTATAGCTGTGATGGCGTGGATGGTGTTTGCAGGTTTTACCATGAGGTTTACAAAGGCAAGTCTAAAGTTTAAAAAGACCCTTAGGATCTTTCATGCAAAATGGTATATGTTTGTTATTGTACTGGTACTGCTGATAATAGCACATATTGCTTCGCTTGGATCCTTCCCATATCCTTTAGGTTAGCATAAATGGAACTTGCCCCGCTCACAGCTTTTTATGTATGAGTTCTTTAGTATTTTAAAAAGATACAAAAAGGCAAATAATATATGCAGAGGTGTTGGTATGAGGAAACTTTTCACTCCATTTAAACTAAAGGACCTTGAAGTTAACAATCGTATCATGATGTCGCCCATGTGCATGTATTCTGCTGGTGATGACGGCAAGCCAACCGACTGGCACTTTGTCCATTATGGTACGAGGGCAGTGGGAGGTGTAGGCCTTATCATGCAAGAGGCTACAGCCGTGGAAAGGCGAGGTAGAATTACTGGCAATGATTTAGGGTTGTGGGATGATAGTCAAATCGAGCCTCTGAAAAAAATGGTAGATTTTGTGCATTCTGTAGGAGGCAAAATCGGTGTTCAGTTAGCCCATGCAGGGAGAAAGTGTGAGGTGAAAAACGAAAAGGTTGTTGCTCCTTCGAGTATTAAGTGGAGTGACGAATATCCCATTCCATCAGAGCTTACTAAAAATGAGATTAAAGATATAATTAGAGCTTTTGGTACTGCGGCGGCAAGAGCCGTTAAAGTTGGATATGACACTACAGAGGTCCACGCAGCTCACGGTTATCTCATTCATGAATTTTTGTCACCACTTTCTAACAAAAGAAGTGATGAATATGGAGGAAAAATAGAAAACAGAGTGAGATTTTTGCGGCAAGTATTAATTGAGGTAAAGAAAAACATACCTGATGATATGCCAATTTTTATGCGTGTATCTGCTACCGATTTTGTAGACGGGGGTATTGACATAAATGAAACAATAAAGATAGTAAAACTTGTGAAAGACTTTGTGGATGTTGTGGATTGCAGTTCGGGTGGTCTCTTATCACCAAGGATAAATTTATATCCTGGCTATCAGATAATTTATGCAGAGACTGTAAAAAGGCAAACAGGAGTACCAACTGTGGCTGTAGGCTTGATAACCAGTCCAGAAATGGCAGAGGAGATAATAGGAAACGAGAGGGCGGATATGGTTGCACTGGGCAGAGTGCTTCTAAGGCAGCCGTACTGGCCTGTATATGCTGCCCATGAGCTTAAGGATGAGGATATTATAGCACGACAATATTTCAGAGGAAGATATACATAAAAGAGTATTCTTTGTGGGGGCTTTACAAAGTGAAAGTTTTGTGATAAAATAATTGAGCAGAAGATGGGGACGTAGTGAAGCTGGTTATCATGCCGGTCTGTCACACCGGTGCTCGCGGGTTCGAGTCCCGTCGTCCCCGCCATATTTTTAAAAAGGCGAACGTTAAATGTTCGCCTTTTTTTAAGTTATTTTTAAAGTTTGGGGCATATTATTATTTTTGAATAATTAATACTCTAATTGTTTAATTTGTGATACAATAGAGGTGACAGATGGTTTACAAAATTGATGAGGGGGAGGAATAATATTAAGATGCAAAAAGAAATTGAAAAAGAATTTTTTATGGAAACTTTTCAAGAAATGGTAGATCTTTTACAAGAAATAAATTGGGATGAAAGCGAAAAAGGTTTCCTAACAAAGCTATTAAAAATTGCTATAAAGATCATACCCGAAGCTGAATGTGGTTCTATTTGGCTAATTAGGGGAGCATTATATGAAGCTATAGTTGGAATTGGTTACGATGAAGATTTAATTAAAGAAATGGTTGTTCCTTTCAACGAATCATACGTAAGTAACCATATGGATACAGATTTAATAGAGGTCCAGAATATTTTGGATTACAATTCCCCTGAAACCGATTTGTACAAAATCAGCAAAAAATTGCATAAAGAAACAAACCAAATGGTAACTTTGATTTCCGCTTTAAAAAATAAAGACAGTGTAATCGGGCATATATATATAGACAGCTTCCATGTTGACTCTTTCGATGATAATTCAAAAAAAATGCTTAGAATGTTCAGCAATTTAGCATCTATATTTTTGACTTTGAAAATCTTACGGGATTCAGAAAAAGAAACAGTAGAAACGAATTCTAATTATTTGAGTTTTATTAGTCATGAGTTGAGAACACCTTTGACTTCGATTATAGGATTTGCTGAAACTATATTGAACAATGAAGATTTAAAGGAAGAGGAGATAAAAAATATAGTAAAAAAGATGCTATTTTCTGCTAAGCATATGAACGCACTTTTAGACGATATTTCAACTTTCAACAAATTGAATAGAGAGAAGAGATTGAATTTAGAAAAATTAAATTTAAAAAAGTTGTTGTATGAGGTTTTATCAATGTTAGAGCCCACAGCATCCCCTGATGTTGAAATAAACGTTAATTTTCCCGTTGATATTCCGGTAGATATTGAAACGGATGAAACTAAATTAAATCAGATCCTTGTAAACGTAATAGGGAACGCAATGAAATACACCACAGAAGGTTCAATAGATATCCGTATAGGTTACGAAAGTCATACAAAACATTTTGTAATCGAGGTAAAAGATACAGGGTCTGGGATTCCAGAAGATAAGTTAAAAGACATATTTAGACCATTTTTTAGAGTTTCTAAAGATAAGCCGGGAAGCGGTTTGGGTTTAGCAATTGTAAAAAAGAATCTTGAAATGCTCAAAGGAAGTATAGATGTAAAATCAAAATTAGGTAAAGGGACAACTTTTGTGATAAAAATACCTCAATCCATAAGTAGTATTGTAGATAAGTGTTAATTATAGGTCCCCTAAACATATTTCTTCAAATAATTTTGGGAAGAGTACTTTTGGTTCACCACCTGTTTTTAAGGATCTATCCAATTCTTCTATATATATTATTATTTTTTCTATAGAAGTAGGAGAGTAGAGTTTCTCAATATTAATTTTTTTTACTTTGTCGTTTTTAAAATTGAACCCTAAGAAGGAAGCTACTCGTTGTTGTGAAACCATGCTTTCTTTACTAATTTTCATAACTTCAGACCAATTGTAATTAGTCTTTCTTTCACCATTTAGTATCACGGCATACAGATCCAAAAAGTATTTATATAAATAATTTGCTAGGGCAATTGGGAAGAATGAGGAAGATTTTACAATCGACTGCAGCTTTATTAGGGAATTTGATAATTTCTTTGTTGCTAAATCATAGCAAAGTTCTTCGTAATTCGCTGTAGAAAAATGAGTAGAAACATCTTCAACATCTTTTATAGATATAATTTCCATATCGGAATATATGGAAAGTTTTTTAATTTCTTCATACAACAAATCCTCATTTTTCCCCACAAATTGTATTATTTTCTCGGCTGTTTCATCATTTAATTGTTTGCTTAACTTGTTTGCAAAATCTTTAAGCATTTCTATCCACAGTTCATCTTTCCAAGGGGGAGGAATCATTGTCTCTATTTTTTTATCAAAATTTATTTCTTTTAGATATTTATTTTCCTTTTGAATATCCAAAATGAGTGTGCCTTCAAAAGTATTTTCATAATGTTTCAGTAAGGAAGATATCTTTTCTTGATAGGGGATTTTAAAAGAATTGAAATCTGTAATTACTATGATTCTGTTTGTGGAAAAGATACTCCCCATAGTGAAAAGGTTGTTGATGTCTTCATTTACATAATTTTCTGGCGATAAGGTAACTATTTCAGCGTTTGGGGATTTCTTAATAATTTCTTCAATTCTAATCCTTTTTTGTATAGTAGAGTTTCCCAATATTAATATTTTTTGCAACGTTAACTCTCCTTCAGTCGATTGTGTGAAGTTGAATGACTTCTTGATCATTTAGATACTTATATGGTGGGATAGATTGTGAAACAACGGTGTCCCCATTACCAGTGATTATTACATTATTTTCTTTTATTCCTAAGTTCAACAGGACGTTGTAAGCTTCGGTTATAGGATAACCAATCAAATCTGGCATAATATCTTTATAAAAAACTTTTTGGTCAGCAAGAGTGCTATTTTCTTTGGCGTATCTATAAAAAATGTTAGTTAAAACGGGTGCAGCTACTTCTCCACCATAAAATTCTTCTTTAGGATTATCGATAACAACTACAGCAGTATATATGGGATCAACAACAGGATAAAAACCAACAAACAACGAATAATAGCTACCTTCAACGTATCCTATGCCACTTTCCGCCTTTTGGGCTGTACCAGTCTTTCCACCTATTCTTAAACCTTCCTTATAGGCTTTTTGTGCAGTTCCTTCTATGACTGTATAACTCAACCAATCTTTTACCATTTTAGCAGTAGGTTCAGATATAACTTGTCTTTCTAAGATTTCTTTTTCTTCTAAAAAAGTTGGTTGTACATGCTTTCCACCGTTAGGAATTATGTTGAAAGCTGATACTAACTGTATAGGTGTAATCCCAATCCCTTGACCTAAAGCAATCTGAAAAGGGGTTATTTCATACCAATCATCCGGATAAGGGACTACTCCGTTGACTTCGCCTTTGAATTCTATCCCTGTTTTTTTCCCAAAACCATAGGTTAAAAGTTTCTGATAAAGCCATTGATTAGAAAATTCTTCAAGTACTTTTCCCATTATCTGTGCTATCGCTATATTTGAGGAATAGGATAGAGTTTCTTTGAGCCCGATTTCTCCCATTCCATAACCTTGAGATTCGGTAACCTTAAAATTTTTTTTACCTGTAGGGTAGTATTCGTAGCCAGAATAAAATTTATCGTTAGGATTTATTATATGTTCATCGAGCGCTGTAGAGATTAATAGTGGTTTAAGTGTAGAACCTGGTTCTATATACCCCATATAAGCAATATTCCATGGATAAAGTGAAACACTCGATTTAATTTTACCTGTTTTACTCTCCATAATAACAATAACTCCGCCTTCTGCGGATTCTTTTTTTACAGTATTTAGAAGTTCTTCATATGCTATTTGTTGCATTTTCAAATCTATACTTAAACTTGTTGTTTTTTGACTATTTAAAACACCATTATCTAATAAAAAAGGTTCGATTCCATATGTGGTTTTATCTGTTTTTCCAATTAGTAAATCAAGAGAAAATAATTCATTGTAAACACGTTGAGTGACAGGGTATATTCTAGAGTATTTGTTTAAAATTCCCAGATCGATATAAGCTTGTTCATAAGTATCATAAGTTCCCCATTTTAAAAATTTTATGTTTTCTATTTCGTCGTCACTGAACCTTTGATTCAGTAAATATTTGTTTTTTTTAAAGTCGTTTTGTGATTTCATAAAACCTAAATCTATCCAGGCCTCATATTTTTCTTGGTTATATACAATCATATTTCCATTAGAATCCACAAGTTGTGAATATTTATTGTTTTCTAATGAAGCTGAAAATTCGTTAAAGTCCTGTGCCAGAGAGTTATTATACACAAAAGTAAGGATAATAAGAAAAACATATCCTGAAAGAAAAAGAAAGGTGAAGATTAACCATTTGTGTTTCATAAGTCGATTATTTCTCCATAATATTTAAGATCTCGATATATTTGTCTATTTGGCTATCTAAGGCAGATATCTGTGATTCCATATTGTTAAGCTCCATCTGAGATTGGGCTATTATGGATTTATAATTCTCAATATTTTTACCAAAGTTAAGAAAGATAGTAAGCCAAATGCTGACTGTTAAGAAGGCTAAGAAAACTAAGATGACTATAACAATATCGAGAGATTTAACTTTAGATTTAGTCTTTTCTATACCTTTGCTTTTTGCGTACACATTTCTTTCCATAAAAACTCCCCCTAACTCTTGTCATTCTTTAAACCCCTATATACTCAGCCACTCTCAATTTGGCACTCCTGCTTCTTGGATTGCGTTTAATTTCTTCTTGCGAAGGTAAAATAGGTTTGGGAGTGAGAAAATCATATTTTTCATTATTTTTGAAAAAATTTTTGACAATCCTATCTTCCAGTGAATGAAAGGTTATTACAGCTGCTCTTGCTCCAACCTTTAAAAAACTTTCAAATTTAGCTAAGGTTTCTTCGATATTTTTTAATTCTTCATTAACTTCTATTCTCAAAGCTTGAAAAGTTTTGGTGGCAAAATGTCTGCGTCTTTCGTGAACTTGGGAGATAGGTAGTCCTTTTCTTATAGCGTTCACTAGCTCTTGTGTTGTATTTATAGGTCTGTTTTTTATAATGCTTTTTGAAATACTGTAAGCAAACCTTTTTTCTTCTCCATACTCAAAAATGATGCGTCTGAGGTCTTCTTGTGAATAATTATTAACTATGTACGCTGCATCTTTTTTCGCCTGGTTATCCATTCTCATGTCTAACGGTTCGTCTTTAGTAAAAGAAAACCCTCTGTTTTCACCTTTTAACTGAAAGGTAGAAACCCCCAAATCCATTAAAAAACCATCCACTTTATCAATGCCTAAACCCCTCAAAACCATATCTATATCTTTATAAGATGATTTAATCAATACTACGTTATCCGATAAGTCTTTTAACCTTTGTTCTGCGATTTCCAATACTTCATAATCCACATCGACTCCAATTATTCTAGCCATCTTATCAGTGAATTCTAAAATAGCTTTTATATGTCCACCTTCACCAGCGGTGCAATCCACATAAATACCGTTTTTTTCAGTTATCAAATAGGCTAAGACTTCCTCAATCATTACACTTTTATGAAAATCATCGTATTTTCTTACTATTATTATACACCTCTTTCGCTGAAAAACAAATTAATTTTTTTACTTATATTTCGCAAAGAATAACAGTTCTTCTTCTATGAATTCATCTATTTCCCCATCCAAAACAGCTTGAGCGTTAGAGGTTTCATACTCTGTTCTTAGGTCTTTAACTAAAGTGTATGGATATAAAACGTATGATCTAATCTGATTACCCCAGGAAATATCCTTTACTTCACCACGTAATTTTAATTTTTCTTCTAGTTTTTTTTGATGTTCTAACTCATATAGTTTTGCCTTTAGGATTTTTAAAGCGGTGGCTTTGTTTTGATGTTGTGAACGCTCGTTTTGTACCGCTACCACTATACCTGTTGGTAAGTGAGTAATCCTAACTGCTGAATCGGTTTTATTAACATGTTGGCCACCTGCTCCACCTGATCTATATGTATCTATTTTCAGATCGTCTGGATTTATTTCTATCTCAACATTTTCATCAAATTCTGGCATCACGGATATCGAAGCAAAAGAAGTGTGCCTTCTTCCATTGGCGTCGAATGGAGATATTCTTACTAGTCGATGTACACCGCTTTCATACTTTAATTTACCGTAAACATAGGGACCTGAAATTTTTATGGTTGCGCTTTTTATTCCAGCCTCGTCTCCTTCTTGAAAGTCTATCGTTTCAATGTTATAATTATTTTTATCTGCCCATCGAGTGTACATCCTCAATAGCATAGATGCCCAATCCTGTGACTCCGTTCCTCCTGCACCAGGATGTAGACTAATAAAGGCATTTGCGTCATCATATTCTTCAGATAAAAGCATTCTTAATCGAAAGGAACCTATCTTTTTTTCAATTACTTTTAAAATCGTTTCAACTTGGACGTTCATCGAGGGATCATCCTCTGATAATTCAACCGCTATTTCTAATTCTTCAAAATCGTTTTCCAATTTTTTAAATTCATCTATTTCATCTTTTAAATTTTGTGCCATCTGAGAGATTTTTTTGGCCCTGTTTTGATCATTCCAAAAGTCTGGATCCATCATTTTTTTGTTAAGTTCTTTAACTTTTTCTTCTGCTTTTTCTATATCAAAAATCCCTTTTAAATCCTCAAAATTTTCTTTCAACTCATCTATTTTAACCTTGGTTTCGTATTCTATCATCTGATCACCTCTTAAAAGTGGTTTCAATTACTATCTCTTAACTTTATACCTTTTTTTAATCTTGTTGGATGGTTTAGTGACATTTTTACTTTTAGATCTTCCATTATCGTTCGATTCATCAACCGCTGATACGTTGTTATGTACAAAGTTCAAGCTGGCGTATATTCTTTTTGCTTCCCTTTCTTCTTTTTCTGGAACTACTTTTGCTATTCTCATTAAATAATTGACTATTTCGTCATATATACTGTCAACCATCTGGTCAAAAAGTATATACGATTCTTTTTTAAATTCCATAACAGGGTCTTTTTGACCATACGATCTTAATCCTACAGCTTCCTTTAGCGCTTCGATAGAATCTAAATGGTGCCTCCATTTTTCATCTATTATTCTTAACATAACAAATTTTGCGACTTTATTAAAATCTTCTCCAAACTCTTCTTTTTTGTATTGATATCTTTTCCAAAGTAAATCAAAAATTTCATCCTCTATTTCCTCACGCGTGTTCCCCTTTATGTCAGAAATTATTAAATATTGTTTCAACTTTTCTGAAATACTACTTTTGTTGTATTTTTCTTCAACTTCGTCCCATGAGGATTCCACTATTCTTTCCACAACATCCGTAAAGATTTCTTTTATGTGATCATCATAGTTGCCTTGTTCAAGGATCCAATCCCTATGGTTGTATATTACAGATCTTTGTTTGTCCATTACAGAGTCGAATTCGTACAATCTTTTTCTTATCGAGAAGTGTATTCCTTCAATTTTCTTTTGTGCATCCCGAATAACTTTACTGAGCATTTTATGTTCAATGGGTTGACCTTCTTCTATTTTTAAGGCGGTCATCATGTTTTTCATTCTGTCCCCACCGAACAATCGTAATACATCATCCTCAAAAGAGATAATAAATCTTGATTCACCAGGATCCCCTTGTCTACCAGATCTTCCTATTAATTGGTTGTCTATTCTTCTGCTTTCATGTCTTTCTGTACCTAAAACAAAAAGACCTCCAAGCTCTTTGACCCCTTCTCCCAATTTAATATCGGTACCTCTACCCGCCATATTCGTGGCTATGGTAACGGCGTTTTTTTCTCCTGCATGAGCGATAATTTCTGCTTCCCGTTCGTGGTATTTTGCATTCAAAACTTCATGCTTTATTCCTCTTTTTTTCAGTAGTTCACTTATGATTTCACTGTTTTCAATGGATGTAGTTCCAACTAATACGGGTTGACCTTTTTGGTTACGCTTTTCTATTTCATCAATTATTGATTGATATTTTTCTTTTTGGGTTTTAAAAATTAAATCGTTTTTATCTTCCCTAATAACAGGTTCGTTGGTAGGGATAACAACAACTTCCGTGTTGTAGATCGCTTTGAACTCGTCTTCCTCAGTTTTTGCAGTTCCGGTCATGCCTGATAATTTTTCATACATCCTAAAATAATTTTGGAAAGTTATTGTCGCAAAAGTAACACTTTCTTCTTTGATTTTTACTCCTTCTTTTGCTTCTATAGCCTGGTGTAATCCTTCCGAATACCTTCTTCCAGGTAATAATCTTCCAGTAAATTCATCAACGATAACAACTTCTCCATCACGAACGATATAATCTTTATCTCTTTTGAAAAAATTTATCGCCTTTAAGGCGTTTAAAAGGTGGAACAAATACTTAATGTTGCTTGGATCGTATAAATTATCGACAGATAACAGTTTTTCCGCTTTGCTTATCCCTTCTTCAGTTAATGCCAAAGTTTTTTGTTTTTCATCTATAGTGTAATCTTTTTCAACTATGAATCTCTTCGCCAAAGAGGCAAATCTTCTGTAAAGTTCGGAGGGAGTATCCGAAGGACCCGAAATGATTAACGGTGTCCTTGCTTCATCTATCAAAATGGAGTCAGCTTCATCAACTATTGTAAAGTAATGGCCTCTTTGAACTTTGTCGGTATTTTCGTAAACTAAATTATCCCTTAAATAATCAAATCCAAACTCATTTGCCGTTCCGTAAGTTATATCAGCTTGATACGCTTTTTTTCTATCTTCTTTGTCCATGTTGGCTTGAATGTATCCTACGCTCAAACCTAGATACTCATAAACCGGTCCCATCCAATTCGCATCTCTTTTAGCCAGATAATCATTATGTGTAGCCAGATGAACATTTTTTCCTGTTAAGGCATTTAGATATATTGGAAGGGTTGCAACTAAAGTCTTTCCTTCCCCAGTTTTCATCTCGGTTATCTTACCCTCATGTAAAGCTATGCCTCCCATTAACTGTACATCGAAATGCCGCATGCCTACTGTTCTTCGTGAGGCTTCTCTTACGACAGCAAAGGCTTCGGGTAAGATATCATCCAAACTCTCACCTTGTTTTAACCTGTTTTTAAATTCCAAGGTCTTACCAGATAATTCAGTGTCGCTGAGAGATTTCACGCTTTCTTCCAATTCATTTATTTTATTTGCGATCTTTGAATATTTTTTAAGTAAACTTTTATTCTTGTCTATCAGTCCAAAAAGCATAAATAATGCACTCCTTTCGAATCAAACTTTCTAAACTATAATTTTTTTATCTTATTTTTATTTCTACTGTATACATCCCATCATTATCGTATTCTTCTTTTATTAACCAGCTATCTAAAGAACCATAAAAATTCTTTGATAAGTAATTTGAAATATCTAAGATTAATAGATTATCGAGTCCTTCTTTTCTTTCAATTTCTCCATAATATTTTGTGTTTTTAAATCGGGATATTTCTGACAAATACACGTTCATCTTATCGGGTAAAACGTTTGAAAATATGAATTCATCTTCTACAAAATAAAGGTAAACTTGGTTTTCTACACTTTGATTAGACCAAAGATAATAATTATAAGTTCCAATCTTTCCTTCTTCCAGATTTCGTGCTTCTGCAAATTCTTTGAGCTTTGAAGTATCAATTGATGCTTCAAAGAATAAGTTTAGTTCGTTATTACTTATGCTTTGTGAACTAACGGCTATAAACTCTTCTTCTTTGATAATATTGGCGATAAATCCTATAACATTTATGCTTTCCTCGTCCAAAGGGGTTAAAAATTTTTCAGAATACGTTTTGAAACTAGTTTTGTCCAACTTTTGTGTATTCAAAAATTCTCCAAACAATTTCTTGTTTTCCAAAAGTGTCGAATCAAAATTTTTCTTGGTACCTCTATAATCTTTAGACTCAAATGTTGCCTTTAAGGTTCTCGATTCAACGGTAACGTAAAAATCCCAACGTTTATTTTCATTTAAGATATTTTCCAGCGAGCCAGATACTAAACCCTTTGAATTATTATAGGTTGTCGGTTCCATGTTCAGAAAGATGCCCTCATTATTTTTTTGAACAGCAAAATTTTTTTCTTCTAAGGTGTATAGGTCATCGCTTACTTTATTAGCACCAAAGATCTTTGTAAAGATTTCATCGAAAACTTCGTATTCGGCAGAGTATATGCCAATACTTTTCGAATTAACGATCATGTCAAATAGAAGGTTAAAATAGTTCGGATTAAATAATTCACCGACCGTATAGTTTTTATCTGAATAAAATACCATCGGAGCATTTAAAAAATTCTGAATATTTGTATTCGTAGATTCTAACGTCGTTGAAAGTAATTTTTTGATATAATCTTGCCCTATTCCTTCTGTAGAGTTTACAAATCGATAAAAAGGCACAGTTTCATAGATTTCAGTATAAACATCTAAAGGACTTTTTACCCTTATCGTTGTTTCTCCAAAGGTGAATAAAGTAACTAAAATCAAAAAGTTGAGGATAATTGATAACTTCTTTATTTTATTTCCTCCCTCTTGTTTTCTGTTTAGCCTTTAGAAACTCTAAAACTTTGTATACATCGCTCCTTCGCCCCGCTTCCCACCCATGAGGATAAAGGAGACTTTACCCCTTTGCTCCGCTTCCCGCCCACATTTATTTCTAAGATATCTTATTCAACACTCATTTTGAATTTTGAAATGGCTGAGTTGAGATTTTGAGAAAGTTTTTCTAATTCTTGAGCTCTTTCATTAAGTGAACCAGCGTTTTCAGACTGACTTTGCATCAACATCTTAATTTCTTTAATTTTTTCGCTAGTTTCATTTACCGTTCTAGCTATTCTTTCCATAGAAGAACTCATCTCTTGCGTACTGGCACTTTGCTCCTGCGAACTAGCAGTTACGTTTTCTACCCCTGAAATCATCCCGTTTATCTCACCTAATATACCTTCAAATTGTTCTCGAACCTTGAGGGCTTCATCATTTATTTCTGCAATAGTATTTACGGTTTTATTGGTTACATCGTTAACATTGTTTGTACCTTTTTTTAGGTCCTCTAAAATGTTGCCGATTTTGTCCGTTGCTTTACCACTTTCTTCTGCCAATTTTCTTATTTCATCTGCTACAACAGCGAATCCTCTTCCCGCTTCTCCAGCCCTTGCAGCTTCTATCGCTGCGTTCAGCGCTAACAGGTTCGTCTGTTCGGTTATGGAATTTATAGTTTGAATAATATTTTCAATATTTTCTGCTTTTTCCAAAAGTTTTGAAACATTTTCTTCTGCTTCCTTGGATTGCTCTACACCAACTTCTATTTTCTTTACTATATTGTGAATACTTTCCATTCCTATATTAGCTTGGCTTTGTGTCATTTCGGCTGAATTGGATAACTCTTGTGCAGCGGAAGATAAACTTTGTGCTGAAGAGGCAATTTCTTCAATACCGGATGTGATCTCTTCAACAGAGGAGGCACTATCTTCCGAAATTAACTCTATATTTTTTGCTTCGTCGAGAACTTCTTCTGCCGAATTTTTGAATTTTTGCGAGGTTTCTTTTAATTCTTTTGAAGATGTTTCAACTCTGTTAGAAACATCTTTTATGCTTTCAATCGTTTCTTTTAAGTTATCTCGCATCTTATTAAACGATTTAGCCATTTCGCCCACTTCGTCTTTGGATTTACTTTCGAATTCTACATCCAAATTTCCTTCTCCGAATTTCAATAATACGTTTGAAAAATCTTTTATTGGTTTAGATATACCTTTTCCAACAAAGTAGGCAACTACAATTGCTATAACAACTCCCACAACGGTTATTAGGATTATAAGAAGCGTTAAACTATTTATCTCACTGTATATTTCACTCTCGGGTAAATTTAAAAACAAAATCCAGTCATTGGATAGCTTGGAATAACTCGTTAAAAACTCTTCACCATTTAGTCTTTCTACAAAAGTCCCTTCTGTATTTGAATTTATTGTTTCTAAATAATCCGTTATTTCATCTTCTATACTCTTTCCAGATTCATAAAGAGGATGGGAAATTACATTAAAATTATCATCCACTAAATACGCATATGCTTTTTCGTATCCTAACTCTTTTTGAATGAGGTTGGCAAAATATTCCAAGGGAAAACTCATCCCAGCAATACCAACAAAAGTCCCATCTTCTGGATCGAAATAAGGAACAGAATAAGTAATTACATTTGTCTGTAAGTATTCGTCAAAGTATATATCAGTCCAAACACCTTCACCTTTGTCCCTTGCTTCAAAAAACCATTGATATTTTTTATTTTCGGGGTTAAAGGTCTCGTCTAGTTTTATATATTCATTTTCTAAACTTTTATCTTCGCCTTCAATGTAGTAAAGGGAGTATAATTCTTTTGTTCTTAACATATCGGGATTGAAAACTATGAATGAGGTTGAGTTACCTTCTATTTTTTGCGAAAAATTTTTGGGTACATTCTTAGCTCTATCTAAAAACTTTATCACTTCAGCATTTGAAAAACTCGCTATAAAAGGATCAAATCCCAAAAAGGCGGAATCGCTATAATTATCTACAACTATTTCAATAATACTTATTTGTGAACCTAGATCAGATGCAAGACTCGCAGTTAAATTTTCTACCCCGCTTAGTGAGTATTCTTCTAAAAGAGAAGTGGACCTAAAAATTGTTACGATACTTATAACGGTTACTACCGCGATCACTAACAAGGTAGAAGATAAAATAATCTTGGTGCTGATTCTTTTCAATGCAAACTCCCCCTTTGAAATATGTATTGAATTAAATTGAAACGCCCAAGGTGATTCTAACGATGAAGCCTATAAAAAAGGTTAATCCGGCAACACCTAAACTTATACCCGCCATTTCGAGAAATCTACTTTTGAAGTTCAGATCTTTGGCTACAGAAATATAAAAATTGAAAACCAATATTATTATAACAGCTATTATTAAAGTTATAATTAAACTTAAAAAATATTTATTTGGCATTAACAAATAAGGAAGAATTAAAAAAAATACCGTAATTATATATGCAATCCCGGTGTAAGCTGCGGATTTTAAAGCTCTCTCATCGTTTTCGGCTCTTTTTGATAGATACTCGGATGCCGCCATTGACAATGATGCAGCTATCCCTGTTATTAATCCAGATGTAGCTATTATTATTCCGTTTTGAAGGGCAAAAGTCAAACCTGCTAATGCACCTGTCAATTCGACCAATGCATCGTTTAAACCCAACACAATCGAGCCAACATAATTCAATCTTTCTTCTTCTATCATTCCTAAAAGTTCCCGTTCATGCTTATCTTCTTCTTCTTCAATTTGTTTTGCTTCGGGGACTACACTGGAAATATCCTCGTAGGAGATCTGAGCCCTTTCTTCACCATTTTCCATAAGTTTCAAACTGAAGGTTAACCCAAGTATTTTAGAAAGGATGAAATAGAATAAAACTTTTAAGTAATTCGGCTTCACTTTTTCCTTCGTATAACTTTTCCAAAAATCATGATGTTTTAATTCTTCATTTGCTATGCTTTCTAAGACTTTTTTATTTTTGGTATCTTTAGTGGATTCAGCTAACCTTTTATAAATCATGTGTTCCGTTAACTCAGCCTTTTGAAAATTTAATAAATGCTTTTTTGTTTTTGAGTCGATTTTTGATTTTTCCATTTTAGCACCTCCAATTAAAATTTGTTTTTTATTCTTCGTATTTTTTATACATTTCCTCTATTTCTTTTTCGTATTTTTTCAAGATTTCTAAGAGTCTTGGGTTAAAATGATCTGGTTTTGTCCTGTTATCCCCGTGTAACAATATTTCAATCGCTTCCTTATGTGAAAAAGCTTCTTTATAACTTCTTTTTGATCTTAAAGCATCGTATACATCTACTAAGCCAACAATCTGAGCTTCAATGGGGATCTGTTCACCCCTTAATCTGAAAGGATACCCAGAGCCATCGTAATGTTCGTGATGATAAAGGGCAATTTTTCTTGCTGTTTCAAAATATGGATCATCCAACAAATTATCAGCATATAGCGGATGTTTCCTTACTTCTTCCCATTCTTTTTCGTTTAGTTTACCAGGTTTGTTTAGTATCTCGGCAGGAACAAAAAGTTTCCCCACATCGTGAAGTGGTGAAAAATCTCTTATCTTTTCAACTTGTTCTTTGGGTAAACCTAATTTTTCGGCAAAAAAAGCAGATAATTCACTTACACGGTAAATATGTTTCTTACTGTTTTCATCGTGTGATTCTGCTAATATAGAAAGCTTGCTTGCAAAGGTTGCATAAGCATTTTTTACCTCTTGCGTTCTTATCCTATTGACAAAAAACATTTTTGCCACATTTAGCAAGGAATCAAAAAATCTTACCGATTGTTCTGAAAAATTCTCATCGCTACCTTTTTTAATATCAAGAGAAACGTCTAAATATCTATTTTCATCTATTTTCATTGTTTTCAGTAGAGAGGATTTTATTGGTTTGGTAAATTTGTACATTAAATTGGCTACATCTTTAGGCATTCTTTCTTCATCCAATGAAATTATGTTATCAAGTACCGTAGATTCTTCAGCAATAAAAGCATAACTTTTTTTAAGATTTAAACTTTTTAAACCATTAATTTCATGACCCAACGCAGTTAAAAATCTCCAATTATCGCCCTCTATTATAGAGACACTCCCATAATCAGCTTCTGGGATTTCTATGATCAAAGTATTTAAAAATTTCTGAAAGAAATCTTCAATTTTTACCTTTTCGTCTCCTACTTCGGATATAATTTCCAACAGATGAATTATTTTATTATTCAGTTGTTCTATCTCTTGATAATTACTTTCTATTTCCTCATTTTGTGATATCAACTCTTCGTTGTAGGAAGTTAATTGTTCATTTGCTGCTGTAAGCTCTTCATTATAACTTTGAGCCTCTTCCTTTGCCTCATTTAATTCAGTCAAAAGAGAGTGAAGCTTTAAATTTTCTTCTCTTAGAACATATATAAATACAATAGAAAAAGGCACTAGAATCATTATTATCCAAAAAATCACAGGGTAATTTTCAAAAAAAGAAGGCGGTTTGTTCTGGATTGTTGAATCTGCTGGTAGGCTCTTGATTGAAATACCAAATCTTTCCAACTGAAGAAAATTAAAAACGTATTTATTATCAGGGAAGTAAGTTCTTGGTAACTCTTTAATATTAACTCCGTTTAATAAGTCTTTTGCTATTTCCCCGGCTTTCAGCCCTTGATCATATGCGCTGGTAATTTTACCTCCTACAACGTTGTTACCCATATAAACGCTTGAGGTAGTATAAATGGGAAGCTTATCAAATTGCCCCATATATTCTTCTACTTCTGTATAATCATAAAAATTTCCATAAATATCTTTACTAAAAGCCAAAAGAAGCGCTATTGAGTTTTGCAAAGGTGTATCAAGCTCTTGTTTTATTTGATCCAAGGAATCACTTAGAAAGATAAAATTAATATCCGCAAATTCAGGTATTACATCATTTTCCACTTCTTGCTTAAAAAGTTCCCCGGTTTTAGTCTGATTATCAACAATTACATACACATTCTCTGTGGCTGGATGAAGATTTAGTGCTAACTCTAATGTTTCTTTTATATCATGAATCTCTACAATCCCACTTACAAATTCTAATTTACTCAAATCGTACTCTTGATAGTAATTGATCCCGGCATACACTATAGGAGTTCCCAAAAAAAGTGTTTCATAATTTGATAAAACAAAATCAAAGGCGTTATTATCCAGAGCGATAATCACATCAAAGGTAAAATTACTAAATTTTCTTTCAAAGTACTCTTTGGATATGTTTAAGCTATTATCGTCTCCAAACCTTTTGCTATCTAAATATTCAACATATATATTTATACTTTCTTCATCTTCTAAAACTGAATATATCCCTTCTAATTCCTTATCTGACCAAGATAAACCTGGATTATACGAATTTAAAATTAGGATAGTAGAGGCTGAAGAATAAATCCCAGACAAGATAAATAGTAATAACAAGAATCGAATTTTATAATTTTTTTTCACAAGGGGACCTCCTTGCATAATAAGTGCAAATTTGCATTTTTATCATACTTTCGATATTGTATCACAAATAAGAAGACTTTAAAAGTATAATAATTTTCGTAGTTAAACTAAAATTATTCTAATGTTTTTATATTTGTAACATATTAGTCTTATCATTTTATTAGTATTTAAGCTGATAAATTTCTTCAAGTTTTATTTTTTACTGTAGTCCTAGTAAATTTATCGGCTGATTTTACTTAAAGTTGAGTGTATAAGGAGGGGGTAGTATGTCTAAACCATGGTTGATAGTTGTTGGGATTTACCTTGTAATAATGGCTATTGCTGGTTTTAGTGTTGCAACCATGCCAAATTGGCATGCGTGGATAGACATTATCGTTGGTATTATTGCTTTGATAGTTGGTTTTATGGATAAAGGAAAGAAAGGTTCGGCAGCGTAGAATTTTAATTTCATAGATTTTTACAAAACACAAAAGAGGCTTAGATTGTTTTGCCTCTTTTGTGTTCTTAATGAATGGGGCTGTTCAGAGAGAAATAAAAACTCTTTTATCCTTATGGGTGGGCTGCGTTTGCTGCAGTATGCAAACTATGTTTTAAATGATTTTGACCTTGAATTTAGGGTTTTTAAGGGGCTTGCTCCTTTGCAGCCTTGTGCAAAAGGCTTTTTTAAAATAAAGTTTGATTTTGAACTTAGGGATCTTAAGGGGTTTACCCCTTAATGTTCGGGCGAAGGGGCGCTAGATCTATATTTTAAATAAACCGAGGTGTCTTGCTTGCCTTTTGATGGTTTGGTATTACATAAAGTATTGAAAGAAATAAAAGACAACATTGTGGGGGATAGAATTAAAAATATATATCAACCTATAAAAACCCAAGTGTTAATTCAGTTTTCTCAAAGTTTTGTACTTCTTTCATTAAAAAGCCCTTCATATGTGATCTTACTTTCTCAAAAACCAAACGTACCCATACAACCAGCAAACTTTGCTCAGTTTTTAAGAAAAAAAATAAGAAACGGAAGAGTGATAAATGTCGAACAGTTAGGTTTAGACAGGATAGGGTTCTTTGAAATTGAAAGCTACGATCAAGAAAACTCTACTATGCGAAAATATAAGCTATTTTTTGAATTAATGGGAAGAAATTCCAACGTAATACTCGTTAACGAAGATAATAAAGTAGAAGAATCTTTAAAAAGGGTTTATAAAAAATTTAGACCCATAATTCCAGGAGTTAAATACCTACCTTACTACGATGATTCTCAAATAAATATATTGGAAGTAAATATAGAAAACATTGAAAATATTGATTATGATAGACTCATGGGATTTTCTAAAAAATCAACAGGGTTTTTGAAAGAAATAGGTATCCAAAGAGCTGTAAAAGACCTCAAAAAGCCTTATCTTTTTTACTTCAAAGAGGGGAACACATATGATTTCTCCGCAATAACCCCGAATAATTTTAAATACGAGGGATTAAAACCATCAGAGGCATTGCTCAAAGTCTTTCAAGAAAGGGCTAATCAATCACGACTATTGGAAATAAAAAGGGATTTGGAAAAAAGGGTAAAAAGTGAAATTGACAGATTAGAAAAGACAAAAGAACAAATATTACAAGATTTAAATGAAGAAAAAAGTCTAATGGATTTAGAAAAAAAGGGAGAACTTCTTCAAACGTATCTCTACAAAATAAAAAAAGGTGAAAGATACTTTACAGTAACCGATTGGAATACCGGTGAGGAGGTCACAATAGAGATAGACCCCCTTTTATCACCAACGCAAAACTTGGAAAAACTGTATAAAAATATAAAAAGAACAAAGTCAAGAGTCGAGCATGCTAAAAAAAGAATAAAAAAAGTGAATAACGAACTCGAATATTTTAATCAGTTATTTGAAACAATCTCTTCCGCAGAAGAAATTGAAACCTTAATAGAGATAAAAGAAGAAATGAAAGATATAGGACTGATAAGTGAAAACAAAAAATCTAAAAGGGAAAGAAAAGTAAAAACAACCTTTAGGAAATTTAGTTACAAAGGCTTTGAAATACTAGTTGGGAAAAATAATAAACAAAACGATGAATTAACAAGATCAGCTACACAGGCTGATATATGGTTTCATACACATGAGATCCCAGGTTCTCATACAATAATAAAATCTTCTGGTAAAGAAATACCAGAAGAAGTAATAGATTACGCAGCAAAAATTGCTGCCACATTTTCTAAAGCAAGAATGTCTTCCAATGTAGCGGTTGATTACACTCAAAGAAAAAACGTATGGAAGCCAAAAGGAGCAAAACCAGGAATGTGGTTGTATAAAAATTATGAAACCATTATCGTTGAACCTTTTAGAGAAATACTATAAAAAACTTAACCT
Source organism: Petrotoga miotherma DSM 10691 (assembly GCF_002895605.1). Classification (GTDB taxonomy): domain Bacteria; phylum Thermotogota; class Thermotogae; order Petrotogales; family Petrotogaceae; genus Petrotoga; species Petrotoga miotherma. The sequence goes on along the minus strand of NZ_AZRM01000031.1, from coordinate 14,369 downwards.
TTATACCCCAACAACTTTGAAATATTTTTGGCACATTCCATAACATTTTTAGCGTATTCATCGACTTTCTCTCCTTCCGCTCGAGAGGCACTCATTGTAATACTTGCACCCGCTATCACCTTTTTATCATAATTAAAAATAGGAGCCCCTATGCAAAAGATCCCAATTTCGTTTTCTTCATTATCTATTGCGTACCCTCTTTCTCTTATTTTTTTAAGTTCATTTTTCAATTCATTAGGATCGGTAATTGTGTTTTTACCCCTCTTTTTTAACTCCACAATTTCCAGGTATTCTTCTATTTCTTTTTCAGGTAAATGCGCCAAAATAGCTTTTCCCCAACCCGTTGCATAGAGATTCAATCTTATCCCAATTCTAGACATCATCGGTAAAGTATGTGGCCCTTCAAGCTTTTCTATACAGATGCCTTCATTACCATCTTTAATGAAAAAGTGAACTGTTTGGCCTGTTTTCACCATTAAATCAACTAAGTGTGGATGTGCAATCTCCCTAAGATTTATTTTTTTTAAGATAATACTTCCATACTCCACAAGTTTAAAACTCGGGAAATATGATTTATCACCATTCTTTGACAAAAGGCCCCCTCTGTACAAGTCGTCTAAGTATTTATAAGCATTAGACATAGACATATCAAACTCTCTTGCAATTTCTGTTACATTAACTGGTTTTGGTGAATAGACTATATAATCTAATACTTCTATAACTTTTCTGATAGTTTGAATAGATTTTCACCTACTTTCATATCTTTTGTCCAAATATTATACTATATTTATTTGACAAGCACCTTAATTAATTATCTTTTATTTTGATGACTAACTGAACAAAAACATCATATGTTTTAAGCTTATGAGGAAAATTATGTGGTATAATAACGATAGAACCTTTCCCCAACTTTGTTGTTATTGGTTTAGTAATTTCTCCGCCCCTAAACTCACCATCTTCGATCTCTTTTGAATTCAATAAGTCCTCTCCAACGGTTAAATCGGCTTCACCATCAAGAACTATATACACATCAGTCCACATTTTATGTTTTTCAGCTTCTGTTTCTATATTTGACATTTGGACAAATTTCCCATAACTGTTCCATGAAATTGGTATTTCATAAGGTTTTTTGTTCTCTTTTTCAAAAATATTCTTAACAATAAAAGGTTTCATTTGTTTTTACCGCCTCCAAAAATTTTTCCAATTAGTTTAGAAATAGGCCCACCAAAAAAAGTCAATGCAATAAGGATTACGAAAACCAAAGAAATAGGTCTTGTGAAAAAGAATGTCATATCCCCGCCTGTTTTTGTTAACCCAACTCTTAGATTATCTTCTATCATTGGACCTAGAATAATGCCAAGTATCATCGGCGGAGTTGGGACATTTGTTTTTTCAAACAGATAACCTATGACTCCGAAAAGCAGCATCACGTATATATCGAAAAAGCTATTTCTTATAGCATAAGATCCAATCATGGAGAAAATTACTACAATTGCCATAACAATTGAAGTATTCATTTTGAGGATTTGTGAGTAAGCTCTAATTCCTAGATAACCAACAAATATCAAGAAAATGTTGGCAATTATTGCTATTGTAAATAAACCAGTTACAATGTCTCCGCTTTGTTCAAATATAAGAGGCCCGGGTTGTATTCCAAACATAAGGAATGCACCGAGTACAATGGCAGTTATGCTATCTCCTGGAATCCCAAATACCAATGCAGGTATCCATGTCCCTCCTAATGCTGCATTATTTGCAGATGTAGGAGCTATTACTCCATCGACAATACCCGTTCCAAACTCTTTTGATTTTTTTGAAGTTTTCTTTTCTGTGCCATACGCGACCCAAGCTCCAATATCAGCTCCGGCACCGGGTAGTGCACCTATAAAAGTACCAATTATTGCTGATTTTATTATAACAAACGGTTTTTTTATAATTATTTTTAAAGCCTCAAGAATAGGTACACCCATCTTTTCTTTTATAGTTGGGACACCTAAACCTGAACTTCCTCGTTCAATATTTTTTAGAACCTCTGAAATCCCAAATAGCCCAATCATCGCAGGTATAAATTCAATTCCCCCCATCAATTCAATATTTCCAAAAGTGAATCTTGGATAGCCAGTTGTAATGTCTATGCCAATAGTTGAAATCAATACGCCTAATAAAGCTGATGATAAGCCCTTTATTACATTTCCTGAACTGAGTACAGCGCTCATGCTTAAGCCAAAAATTCCCAACCAAAAGTATTCATAGTTAGTAAATTGAAGAGCTAGCTTGGCTAAAGGTGAAGAAACTGTTATTAAAATCAAAACGCCAATAAGACCTCCTATGGCTGAACAAAACAAATCAAGTGATAAGGCTAAGCTACCTTTTCCTTTTTTAGCCATCTCATGACCATCTAAAACTGCAGCTCCTGATGAAGGAGTACCTGGTATTCTTAAGTAAGTAGCTGGAATATCACCTGCAAATATAGACGTAAAGGTAACTCCCACAACCATTGCCAACGCCGCTAAAGGACTCATATAATAAGTTATAGGAATTATTAAAGCTACCGCCATTGTCGCGGTGAGGCCTGGTATACCTCCTACAAAGATTCCAAAAAGCATAGCAATCAACATTGGAAATAGGACGTCGGGTTGAAATACTCGTAAAACATTTCCCATTCAAATCACTCCTGTTTTAAAATGAAAAAAGGATCCCTTCTGGAAAAGGTATTTTGAAAAGGTAATCAAAGATCAAGATAATAATTACAGTCACTATAGCAGAATAAATCACTGCCCTTAATAAACGTACACTAAAGGTAGTCATCAAAATAGTTGAAAAAATAAAGAGCCCCAATTTAAATCCAACTAGATTAATAAATGGAACAAATAAAATTATTCCGGCAATGACAACAGTTATATTAAATAAGCCTTTCTTTGTAACTACAGTTTTTCTAACCCCTTCTTCTTTTTTTAGATCTTCTTCATTTAACTTTTTTAATTTAAAAGTCTGAAGAATGCCTAAGATTATTTCGTAAATTCCTATTAGTATAAGAAAAATACTTATTACTTGTGGGAAAAAACTTGGACCAGGCAATTCTTGACCTCTTACTACATAACTAGGGAATTCTAAACTTATTAAAATAACAATAATTGATAATAAAATCAAGATGCTACCATATACAATATTTTTATAGTTCATCTTTTAGCACCTCTCTAAAATTGACAAGTATTTTTAAACAATCTCCCCGACAAGTAAGTGTCGGGGAGAAAAGAGACTATTCTGGCAAATACCCCCCGATTTCGAGTACTTCTCTCCAAACTTTGTCTTGATCAGCAACATACTCTGTAAATTCCTGAGAACCACGAATTTTAATACCAAAACCATTTTTATCCATGAAATCTTTAAAAGCTTGAGAATGGGCTATTTTTATAATTTTTTCTTCTAACAAATCTTTTATCTCTTGTGGTGTTCCCTTAGGTACAGCAATTCCACGCCATGTTCCTGACGACCAGTCAATTCCTATTTCTTTTAATGTTGGAATATTTGAGTACCTCGGATCTCTTTCATCTGCCATAATTGCTAAAGCTTTGAGGTCACCAGATGCAATTTGTGGCCAGGCTTCAGGAATACTGCAAGTTATAGCATCCACATGACCACCTAGCAATTCTACAACAGAAGGAGCTGCTCCTGTAGTTGGTACCCAAACTGTGTAATCAGGAGGTATTCCAACAGCATTAAACATTCCGATTCTTGAAAGGTCCCAAATTGTTCCTGCACCCGAACCTGAAAATAGATACTTTCCTGGATTCATAGCTACATCAACCAATAATTCCACAGTACTATTCCATTCTGAGTCCCCTTTAACAATCAAGCCTGCAGGATCAAAATTAACTTGAGCTATATAGTCGAAATCTTCATAAGTTAAAGGAGTAAGACCCATCCAATGCATAGTAGCTATTTCTAGGGTAACCAAAGTTAGGGTGTATCCATCAGGATTGGCATAAGCTCCAGCGCCATGGCCAACTGCACCACCACCACCAGTTTTGTTCACAACAACAAAAGGTACTCCAAACTCTTTAGATAATTCATCAGCTAAAAATCTTGCCACTCTGTCTGTTCCTCCACCCGCTCCCCATGGGCAAATAATGGAAACAGTTTTACGGGGGTAATCCAGAGAAAAAATGCTAACAACAATAGTTAACACTAAGAATATAACCAATAACTTCTTCATACTGACACCTCCTCAAATTAAGTTGAAATTGATTTTTCATGGTTTTTTCTTTAAAAATATGTCCACTTCTTCTCTTTTAGGCTGCCCTTCAGTTGAACCCGTTTTAGTACATGTTAATGCACTGGCCGCTAGTGCAAATTTAAGCATTTCATCAGGTTTCATGTTTTCAATAAATCCAATCAATATTGCAGCAGTGAATGTATCTCCTGCTCCCACAGTATCAGCTGTCTTTACCGGGTAGGCTTCTCTCTCAATAATTTGGTTTCCTATCCCAAGAACAGCACCTTTATCTCCTCTTTTATAAACAGCTAATTTGGGTTTCGCTTTCAAGACCTCTTTTACTGCCTTGGTAGGATCTGAAGGTAGGCCCAAAATTTCTGCCTCATCTTCATTAAAAGAAATAATATCAGCATATTTTTCTATAACTTGTTGATAAATGCATCGGGCAGTAGCTGGGCTCCAAAGTTTTTGACGAAAATTAAGATCGTAGGAAATAATTATATTATTATTTTTGAAACGTTCCATAAATTCGAAACCACTTTCCAAACAGCTTTTACTAATTGCCTGGGATATGCCACTCAAATGAAAAATTCTAAAGTCATTTATCACCAATTTGTCGATGTCAGAAAGACTAAATGTACTTGCAGCAGATCCTTCCCTTCTATAGTCAAATTCATGTTTCCCATTTTTAAAACTCACAAAATAAATCCCTGTTTCTTGATTGTTAACTACAAAAACATTTTGAACATATATTCCAGAATCTTTCCATAGTTCGAGTAAACCCCTCCCAATAAAATCATTCCCAATTTTTGTAATATATCCTGATTGATGTCCGAGTTTTTTTACTGCTAACGCAACATTAGAAGTGTCTCCTCCCCACGTCATATGGAAATTACCGATTTCTGATAACGATCTTTCCGAAGTGGAGTAAAATCCAGCTAATGGTTCTCCAAAACAATAAACTTCGCAATTCATAGCTTCACCTCAATAATTTACTTTCTCCACTAGAATGAATATCTAAAAACAATTTAAGATCGTTCCATTTAGGTAGAGGCTCAATATCTCCCTTTAAACTAACTGTAATAGCACCAGCTGCACATCCATATTTTAAAGCGGTCTTAACGTCGTATCCTTTTAAAATGGAAGCAAGAAATGCACCATCAAAAGCATCACCTGCCCCTAATTCATCAACAACAGGGACTTTGAACGAATCTTGCTTATAGGTATGCCCATCGTATAGAGCAATGGCTCCTTTTTCTCCCATTTTTATAACCATGATTTCTGTGTTCTTTGCAAGTTCTTTTAGTTGATTTTTTTTGTCTTCAAACTCCCCTTTAAAAAGGAAATTCAAATCACCCATCCCAGTAAATACAATATCAGCTTTTTCTAAGAACGGCTGTACGCATTCCAGCGCTTTTTCTTTATTTTTTAGCAATTTTATGCGTATATTAGTGTCGAAAACTACCTTAATACCTCTACTTTTTGACATTTCAACAATTTTAAGAGCACAGTTTCTAACACTTTCATTTAAAGCAGGTGTAATTCCACTAATTATAAGCATATCCACATCCTCAAACACTTCTTCCTTTATATCATCACACGTAATTTTACTTGCAGCGGAGTTTTCACGATAATAAAATACAGTTGTCTTTCCTGGATATGGATAACTTCTTTGTACAAAGTAAATTCCTGTAGGATTACCTTCGTCTATCTTCACCAAATTTGTTTCTACACCTTCTTCTCTTAACGTATTAATAATTATTTCACCAAAGGGATCAGATCCGACCGCCGTAAAAAAACTAGTTTTAACATCAAGCTTCTGCATTTGAATAATTATATTTGCTTCAGAACCCGCGACATGTCTTTCAAACATACGTTGATACAATAAAGGGCCTTTTTCTGTTGGATTAAATTGAACCATTATTTCTCCCATTCCGAGTACTTTTTTCATTTAATCCCTCTCCAATCATTTACTTTCAATATAACCACCATCTGTAAGAGCTTTTTTTATTTCATTGTATTTTTCTTCTGAAACTAATTTGAAGGGTGGTTTGGGGTATCCAGATTCAATCCCCCTCATTTTCAGCATAGCATGAATGGCAGGTGTACTTTGAGTATAGTGCTGTATTTCTCTTAAATGATTTACTTTCTTTTGAAGAACAAATGCTTTTTCATACTCTTTTGCCATTGTTTTATGGTAAAGTTCAACAACTATCTCCGGAAACGCATTTGCCAATCCACAAATAGCAGCGTCAGCACCTAAAGGAATCGTAGGAATGATAAAAGCTTCTGTTCCGGATATATAACTGAACTCTTCGAAATTGAAATTATTCTTAACTTCGTAAAAATAACCAAGGTCAAAAGTACTATCTTTTACTCCAGCTAAACCATTGTTAGACAGTTCCTTGAGTGTTTCTATTTTTATTTCTAATCCTGTGGTTTTGGGATTATTGTATAAATAAACAGGTAAATTTACTTGTTTGACAAGCCATTTGAAAAAATCTATTATATTTTCTTGAGAATAGTTATAATAGAAAGGGGGAACACTGGCCACTGCAGATGCACCCTTTTCTTCAGCGTGATGAGCCAATTCTAAGACATGCTCTGGAACAGCGCTTCCAACATGTGCTATTACAGGTATTCTCCCATTAACCTGGTCAATAGCTATTTCTAAAGTTCTTTTTCTTTCTTCTAAAGTCATTAATGGACCTGAACCATATGTTCCACAAATAAAAAGACCTTGTACGTGATTGCAAAGAAATTCAATAAAATCCCTGTATCTTCTCTCATCAACTTTTCCTTTTGAATCGAATATCGTAATTACTGGTGGAACAATCCCGTTAATTTCCTTTTTCATTAAAAAGGCCTCCTTTTATAATATGTGTGCGTATTATCTTTAAAAAATTCTGGAAAAAAATAAACTTCTATAAAAAATTATTATGTTTTCTTATTAAGAAAGTAACTTTCTTAATTTCAAACCAAAAAAATTATAATAAAATAAAACCTACTTGTCAAATCCGATTACAAACAATTAAGAGCATTTATTAGCAATTATTTAAGTTTAGCTAATAAATGCTCCTGTTTTCTTAGTTTTTTGTTTTTATTTTGTTTCTTCAATTTTAAGCTCTTTTACATGTTTTTCTATATGGTTTGCAACGTTTTCATAGTATTCATTTTGGTATTTTGTAAGGATCTCAAAAAACTTTTCTCTGAAATCGTATTGTGGGTTCAAAACGAACATATATGAAACATGCAGTGTTTGCCTTGCGTCTATATTTTTGAGGTATTCTGTTGGAGATAGATCTTTTGGAACAGAGAATGGATCACAGGAAAGATGGTAGTATTTATCCATCTCCTCTCTTTTATCAAGGCATGTTTGCCAGATTTTTTTGAAGAATTCTGGATCTTTCTGAGCTACAACCTTAATAGCTTCAAGGTAGCTGGTTCCAGATGTTTTTAGGTGGTAATTCCCTTGAGTAACTTCACCTATTATGGGATAAATAGAGAATTTATCGCTACCAGAATGAATGGAAAGCCTATATCCAAAATATTTGGCTATTTTGTTTTGTTTGATAAGAGACTTTTTAAACTCTTGTATATTTCCTATATAGTCAATAGCTTTTTGAAACTCTCCAGGGAAGCGTGGGGCTAGTGTATCTATTTTTACCCCTTCATCGTAGATATATTTAGAGATCAAAAAATGTGTTTTTTCGTCTGTTGGTACATCTGTTTCGTCAACTGAAACTTCAAAAGTTACCTCTTTTTTATTTACCTTTGGAAATTTGTTCCATACATCTATAACTCTTTCGATGACGCTGGCATAAATTGAAACAATTTTATTCAGTTCGTTTTTATCTGAATATTCTATGGGCATATCGTTTACAAAAAAGCTTTTGTTATAAAATTGTTCAAATATTTGGTCTTTTATAGAAGAATCTTTATTCATATGCTCTGAGCAATCCAAAGTGAGCATTGTAATTCCCGAATCTAAAGCATATTGAATCTCCTCATCACTTTTCAAGTGATCTCCATCAAATCCACTGTTTCCAACATAATTTTCTTCAACAAGCGCGTTTAGTACGTCTTTTCTTACATCAGTAAACGTTCTTCCAGTAAAGTTTAATTCCCTAATACTTTGTTGTGCGAAAACAGGAAAGAAGTTGTATTTTTTTGCAACTTTTATATGACCTGGGGTTGCAATCCCTATTCTATCTCCAAGACCCAAAGAGATCCCTTTCTTTGGTAAAATTGTAAACATTTAAATTTTCCTCCTCATGGTATTAATTCTTCTCTTGCATATTTTTCGAAGGCATAAGTCGCAGCTCCACAAGCTGTTATATATTCTCCTATCGAAGAAACTTCAATAGTTACATCTTTATTTGCGTAAAATATATGCTGGTTGTAACTTTGTTCAGTGGAGTCTTTAAGAAATTCCCAGCCGTTTGACACCCCACCTGCTATATAGACCTTTTCTGGATTTAAAATATTGACTAAAGTAGCAATGCCAATTCCTAAATATTTTCCAGCTCTTTCAAACGCTTTTACCGCATTTTCATCACCTTTTTTGGCTAATTCATATACTAATTGAGATTCACGACTTCCTTCACACTCTAAATTTTTCCTGGATATTTCTTCGTAATTTCTAACAATCGCCTTACTGGAACTTTCTGTTTCCAAACAACCATTTTTACCGCAGTTACACTTTCTTCCTTCGGGGTTAACCGTAACATGGCCTAACTCTCCCGCAGCGTTCTTATATCCCCTCAATATCTTTCCGTTACTTACTATTCCTACTCCTATACCAGGACCAATGTTGATTACACAAAAATCTTTCTCTTTGTGGGAATTGTTAGAAATTAAGTTCCGTGCCATCATTATTGTGTTGTGGTCCACGTAAGCTGGTAGATTGAACTCTTTTTTCATCACCTTTTTTACCTCAAAGTTTGATATATCAATATTGTGAGATCTTATAACCACTCCATTTTCTGGATCTATATAACCAGGAAAAGCCATCCCTATGCCGATTATGTTGAATTTGTTTTTAACTATTTTAATGTTTTCATAAATCTGCTTCAACAATTTGTCGTTTTTCTCTGAGGCGAATCTTTTGGAATATAAGATGTCGCCCTTCCCGCTTGAGACAATAACCCTTGAATATGCAGAACCCACGTCATATCCAATAAACAAGAAATCATCGTAGTTTATATCAAGCAGAATACCTTTTTTCCCAACACGAGAAACATCCTCACTTCCAACTTCTTTCAATACCCCTTTATGAATTAAAAAGTTTGTTATATAACTTACAGTTGAAGGCATGAGGCGTGTTTCTCTTGCAATTTCAGCCCTTGTCATAGGGCCATTAATCCTTAATGATTGAAAAATAAGTGCTGCATTGTTTTCTTTTAAAGAAGACAAGGATGCTTTTTTCATCGAATTAGTACCTCCGAGTTCAATAATTTTTATCTAAATTTTTTCAAAAAACAACTTTTTTGGTCTAAAGTAACTAATGTCTCTCACCAAATCAAATGCTTCCCTGATAGGTATTTGACCTTTTTCTACCATTTCACCAACCACGTTAGACAACTCTCTTCTGAACATCTCTGTCCTTGAACCGTAAGAGATTAGCTTTCTTGAATCTGTTACCCAACCAGCTAAGTCGCTAAGAAGGTCAACGGTGGATATATATTTTAAATACATCTCCATTCCAAAGGGGCTGTCGTTGAACCACCAAGGCGCTCCAAGGCTAACGCTTGGAAAGGCCCTTGCTATTGTGGCAACGGTTGGAAATAGTGATGGATCCAAACAGTACAAAACAACTTTCAATTTTTCATCAAAGTGGTTTAAAAAGTATTTTAACCCATTTGCCAAGTCAACGTTGCTAGTTGAAATATCTCCTCCGGTGTCTGGCCCCAAAGTACTATATAACTTGTCTCTATAATCTCGTATAGCGCCAATATGTAATTGCATAACCCAATTGCTTTCAGCGTTCATCTTGCCAAATTCATAAAACATAAAGGATTTAAAGTCTGAACTTTCTTGCTTTGTTAACTCTTTATTTGAAAGTGCTTTTTCATATACTTCATTTACTCTTTCTCTTTCAACCGGGTATGAAATCGGTTCAAATATACCATGGTCACTCGAAACACCACCGAGTTCATCAAATTTTGTGTGTGTTTTGTAAAGGGCATTTAAAAAACCATCAAAATGTTCAACATTTTCTTTTGTTATTTCTCCTAACTTTTCTACAAAATCTTTCCAATTTTCTTTTTCAATGTTCATAGCTTTGTCGGGTCTCCAAGTGGGGAGAATCTTTATTCCTTCAATATCTTTAGCTTTTTCATGATATGAGAGGTCCTCTGTTGGATCATTTGTTGTACACATTATTTCTACGTTCATTTCTTTTAATAATCGTTGAGGTTTCATACTTTCGCTTTTTAGTAATAGAGAAGTATCTTGCCATATCTTTTCAGCCGTATACTTTGAAATGGTATCCTCTATTTTAAACCTTCTTTTTAGATCGAGGTGTATCCATTCGTATGTAGGATTGCCAACGAACTCAGGGAAAACTTCAGCCAATGCCATCCACTTTTCCTTATTTGAAGCATTTCCAGTTATCTTTTCTTCGGGGACACCTCTTTTTCTCATTAATTCCCACACATAATGATCGGTGGCTCCTTCAACTTGCCAGATATCATCCCAACCTTTGTTCTCAACGATCTCCTTCACATCCCCGTGATTGTGAGCATCTAAGATCGGGAGATCTTTAATTGTATTATACAACATCTTCGAAGTGTTGTTTTGTAGTAAATAATTTTCATCCAAAAAAGACATTTTTTTGACCTCCTCTAATTTAATTTTTATGATGTCTTAGAAAATTTTAAAACAATATATATAGCATTTCCCTCATTCGACAGTCCACAAGGACAACTGTCTATTAAATTTTACACATCTTAACTTTATATAATATCAACCTTCTGAGGTCTCTTGGTTCTTGATGACTCATATAACGCTAATACTACTGATAAGGTATTTCTGGCATCTATTCCACTGACCATAGGTTTTTTATTTTCTAAAATACTTTCTATTATATTTTTTAACTGTCTTTGATGCAAATAGTAATCGATTTCTGGAGAGTTTTGTCCATTTTTTTGCTTTTCATTTTCCTTTCTTTCAAATGTATATTGGTCCGTTTTCCAAGTGTCTATTTTATCGTCGACAATGACGACTAATCCTTTTTCACTATAAACGTCCAATCTGGAATACAATCCTGGGTAAGCAGCTGTGTTAGCTTCAATGAGTCCAAGTGCACCATTTTTGAACTTAATTGTCCCAGTTAAAATATCTTCTACTTCGATATCATGCATTCTTGTGGTGGAAAAAGCAAAAACCTCATCAATTTCTCCCACAGTGTACCGCAGGAGATCAACATAGTGTATTGACTGGTTAATTAAGGCCCCTCCTCCATCTAAACGCCATGTTCCACGCCAATCACTATCGTTAAAGTAATCTTGGCTTCTATACCATTTAGTATGAGCTGCACCAAAATCCAGTTGTCCAAAATCGCCTTTTTCTATGGATTTTTTTAATTTTATTATTGCGTCTGAAAATCTCCTTTGAAAAATTACACTTAATAGCACATGTTGTTTTTCACACTCATTTATCAGTGCGTCGGCCTTTTTAAGGGTTATGTCTATAGGTTTTTCAACTACAACATGTTTTCCGAATTTTGCAGCTTCTATTCCAATATCTGCATGTAATCCACTTGGAAGAGTAACGCATACTACGTCTATGTTGCTTTTTTCTAGGAGCTCTCTGTAATCATTGTAATAATCACAATCAAACTCTTTTGCAAAAATTTCTCCTTTTCTTTTGTTTCTCGTAGAGATTGCTACTAATTGTCCATTTTCTAAACTTTGTAAAGCTTTAGCATGAACTTTGGCCACGCTCCCAACACCTATCATGCCAAATCTAACCTTATTGCTCATTTTAATCCGCCTTCACTTTCTAGAATGAAATTAAAGATGGTAACCATTCTGCAAAAAACGGAACATATGTTACTAGTAACAGTATTCCAATCATGGCAAGATAAAATGGCCACATTGCTTTGAAAACATTTTCGATAGTTGACTTTCCGACTACCGTTCCAACAAATAAGGTGTTTCCGACAGGAGGGGTACATAATCCTATTCCCAAGTTTATCATCATAATTATTCCAAAGTGTATAGGACTGATGCCTAAATCTACAACGAGGGGTAAGAATATTGGAGTAGTTATAACTATCAAAGGTGCCATATCCATAATCATTCCTAACAACAGCAAAACAGCGTTTATTATCAGTAAAATTATGTACTTATTGGAGGAGATATTTAAGATTATATTTGCAACCAATTCTGGAATATTTAGATAGGCTAATAGCCAACCAAAAGCAGAAGCTGCCCCAATTAAAAAAAGAACGGCTATAGTAGTTTCTAAAGTTTCTCTCATAATTTTGAGAAATTTTGTTATTGTTAATTCTTTATATACAAGAGTAGCAATTAATAAAGCGTATACTACAGCAATTACTGACGATTCTGTTGCCGTAAATATCCCTGACAAAACACCTCCAAGAATAATTACAATAGTCATCAGTCCCCAAATAGAATCTAAAGCAACTTTTAAAGCGGCTTTTCCTTTTGGAGGATTCCCTTTAGGATATCCTTTTTTTACTGCTATAATGTAAGAGGGTATCATCAAACCTAAACCTATCATAATTCCTGGTATTGCACCAGCTAGGAATAAACTCGCTATAGAAACGCCACCAGCAGCTTGAGCGTAGATTATTGCGTTGTGACTAGGAGGTATTACTAAACCTTCCGTTGAAGACGTAACAGTAACTGCGATAGAATAGTCTTTCTCATAACCATGTTTTTCCATTTCTGGTATTAAAATAGAACCAATTGAGGCTGTATCGGCCACAGAAGATCCTGACATTCCACCAAAAAACATTGATGCCACAATATTCGCAAAAGCTAATCCCCCGCGTATTCTTCCAACCATAAGATTAGCAAAATCAACTAATCTTTTTGCTATCCCTGATTCAGCCATTATCTGCCCGGCTAAAATGAAAAAAGGGATAGCCATCAAAGAAATGTTATCAAGCGGGTCAGCCATTCTTTGTAATGCAATCATTGGTGGAAGTCCTAAATAAAATACCGTTAAAAAAGAGGAAAAAAGTAGGGAAAAGGATATAGGTATTCTCAGAAAAATCATCACTAAGAAACTTGCAATAAGTATAATAGCAGCATTCATATTTTATCCCCCTCTTTTTTGCTTTTCCACAATTCAAATATTTTTTCAAATACAAAATAAAGCATTATAAAACCGCTAATAGGAATAACCCCATAAATGTAAGATTGCTTTATTCCGAGGGTAGGCAATGTTTGAAATTTTGTTAAGTCTGAAAGTTGGAATCCATAAATGATTGCTAGAATGGAGTAAGCAATATACCCTAAAATTTCCAATATATCGGGTATTATAGGGATTTTCTTAAATAAAAAGTTGGAAACTACCGAAATCGAAATATGAATGGATTTCCTGATTCCCCATGTAGTCCCTACAACCACTAAATAAATCATTGTTACACCTGACATTTCTTCCTGCCAAACTAAAGGGGAATTAAAAACATATCTAGCAACTACTTGTGAAAATGTGATAACAACATTAAAAAGTAGTGCAGCACCCAATAAAGCAAAAAAGATTTTGTCAACCCTTTCGAAAAATCTATGCATTTTCGTTTCCTCCTTCTGTTGGGAAGTTTGTGCTACCTTTAAAATTATGAAGAGAAGGGGAGAGTTTTCCCCCCTTCCCCAAAAGGAAACTCATTCTATCGATTGGATTTGTTCAATGAGATCAGAATATTTTGCACCATATTTTTTATAAACATTCTCCATAGCATCTATAAATGGCTGCTTTTCTGGATGAATAATCGTCACACCTTCATCTTGTACAGCTTTCAAAGCAGCTTTTTCTTGATCAATCCAAAGTTTAATTTGAGCTTCTTGAGCAGCTTGGGCAGCCATTTTTATAATTTGTCTGTCTTGTTCTGATAATTGATCCCAAGTAACCTTACTCATATAAATCATTTCTGGAACCATTGAGTGCTCATCTAAAGAAT
>NZ_AZRM01000030.1 GCF_002895605.1 Petrotoga miotherma DSM 10691 | reverse complement strand
TAAAGATCGCTTGAATCATATGCGGCATCAGCTAAGAAGTTAAACCCACTAAGATCCAAATACTTAACAACCTTTTCTAAAAGGATGAAAGCATAATTCTTGTCATTGGCAGAAGCAGGGGAAACCACGGTGAAGATAGGGACGTTTAGGAAAGTGATAGTATGAGCCTTGTAACCAAGATAAGACATAGCGTTCTTTGGGTTACCGTACTTATCGTAGATAGGTTTAGAATTAGAAACAGGTTTAACGCCGAAATTTGCTTCTAAAGGGGAACGATAGTACTCTTTGTAATCTTTGAATTTACCGTGACTCTTCTTGTTGTTGAAGAAAGAATTAAAGATAATGGGGTAAGAATCAACAACAAGATAACTGGTATCAAAGATCCCCTCTTTGATGCCTTTAAGGACGGTAAAAACGATAACCTTATCCAAATAAGAAGGACCAAACTCCTTCTTAAAGGAAGAGAAAGTAGCTTCAGAAGGAACGTAATTGATAATAGGATCGAAACCGATGCATTTAGCGAAGGAAGGGTTACTCTTAAGGAAGTGAATCAACTCCCTTACTGTAAACCCCTTAACCTTCTGAACGAAGATAGCTTTAAGTAAAGCCCGACGGGAGTACCCTGTTCTGCCTATCTTATTACTGAAATCTGGGACAACGGACCAATCGATCATATCGATTAAATCGAGAAGGTACTTAAATTCAGAATGTTCTTTCATATAATCAGAGTAGACGAAATCGAAGTAGAGTTGAGAAGAGTTACCGTATAATGACAATTGAATGACCTCCTTACAAGATAATAAAGATATGGTATCAAATAAATTATACAGTGAGGAGGTAAAAGTACAATATTGAAGGTATTAAAAGTTAGTTACAATACGTGTTTTAGAGTTTCTAAAGACAGTATACATATTATACGAGGAGGTAGAAAAACATGAAAAAGTTGCTAGTTTTTAGTTTAATTAGTTTAATGTTTGTAAGTTCTTTTGCTCTCAAAGTTGTTATGGTAACTGATGTTGGCGGTTTAGGAGATAAGTCATTCAACGATGGCACTTGGGCAGGAGTACAAATGGCTATGGAACAACTTCCTAATGTTGAAGGAGAAATAATTATATCCAAGGAACAAACTGATTACATTCCAAATTTAACCAACGCCGCTCAAAGAGGAGATGTAGTAATTGGGGTTGGATTTATGATGGCAGATGCTTTATTTAATATCGCTGCTCAATATCCCGATACATTTTTTATAGGAATAGATATAGAGCCATCTCCAGGTCAAACGATTCCAAACAATTTAGCCCTTTACACCTTTAAAGAACATGAAGCAGGATTCTTAGGCGGGTACGTCGCTGCTGCCATGACCAAAACAGGTAAAATAGGTTTTGTTGGTGGTTTGGAAATTCCTCCAGTCAAAAGATACGAAATAGGTTACAGAGCAGGAGTTGAAGCCTACAACCAAATTCATGGTACAAATGTTCAAGTTTTAATCGGTTACGCTGCCAGTTTTGAAGATCCAGCAAAAGGGAAACAGTTAACCCTTTCTCAGTATGACAACGGTGCAGATATAGTCTTCGCATGTGCTGGTGCAACAGGAAATGGCGTCATCGATGCTGCAAAAGAAACCGGAATGTCTTTCTATGGTTTACCAGCGGATGCTCCTTTACAACAAGTTATAGATAAATATTATGAAAAAGGTGAAGGTTACTTTGCCATTGGAGTGGACGTGGATCAAGACTATATGGCACCAGGTTACGTATTACTCAGTATTACGAAAAAGATTGATGTAGCTACTTTTGAAGGTATTAACTCAGCTTTGTCAGCTAGATATTTTCAAGCAGGACACAACAACTTAGGAATAGTTGATGACGGTGTTGGAATCTCTCCAATGAAATACACCAAGGGACTTATACCAAACGAAGTTATAGCAGAATTAGCATATTTACAATCCCTGGCTAAGGAAGGAAAAATCAATATTCCTCAAAACGAAGCTGAATTAGGTTCTTTCAATGCAAGTAATATAGTTTTTCCATTCTAATATTAAGATATCTTATTTATTCCAATATGAGGCGGGATAAAATCCCGCCTATTTTGTAGATTATTTTTTTAAAGTTTATTAAAACCTTTATTTCTAAAGTTGAAAGGAGGTTACAAATGCCTCAAACCGAAAATATCCAAGAAGAGTTAAATGATTATGCAGTATACATGAAAGAGATAACTAAAGTATTCCCAAGGGTAGTTGCAAACGATAGAGTCACATTTAAAGTAAAAAAAGGAGAAATACATGCATTAATAGGTGAAAATGGTGCCGGAAAAACTACTTTGATGAATCAACTTTATGGTTTATACCAACCTACTAGCGGTGAGATTTATATAAAAGGAAAAAAAGTTGATATCAAAGGTCCTTCTGATGCTATAGATAATGGTATAGGGATGGTTCATCAACATTTTATGCTCGTTGAAAATTTATCAGTTGCGGAAAACGTTGTTTTAGGAAGTGAACCCAAAAGGGGCATTACTTTTAATTTTAAAAAAGCAAAAAAAGACGTAAAGGAACTGTCTGAAAAGTATGGACTCAAGGTTGATGTAGAGGCAAAAATCGAAGATATTCCTGTAGGCATGCAGCAGAGAGTGGAGATAATTAAAACGCTTTATAGAGGCGCAGACATATTAATACTCGACGAACCTACTGCCGTCTTGACCCCTCAGGAAACCCAAGAGCTATTTGAAATACTAAGAAGTTTAAGAAAAGATGGTAAGACGATTATTTTTATAAGTCACAAATTGAAAGAAGTGTTAGAGATAAGCGACAATATCACCGTTATGAGACTTGGAAAGGTTACTGGTAACGTAAAGACTTCGGACACAAACGAAACAGAATTGGCAAATATGATGGTTGGAAGAGAAGTTGTTCTAAGTATAGATCGACCAAGAATAGAACCTGGAGAAGTACTAGTGAAAGTTGAAAACTTGTGGATAAAAGACAATAGAAAGTTAGATGCTGTAAGAGGCCTTAACTTTGAAGTTAGAAAAAACCAGATTCTAGGAATAGCTGGAGTTGCAGGAAATGGACAGTCTGAACTTGCTGAAGCCTTAACTGGCCTTAGAAAAATCGAAAGTGGTAAGTTCTATTTCCAAGGTAAAGAGGTTACAAATTTATCTGTAAAAGAATTAAGGGAGCTAGGCATAGCTCATGTACCTGAAGACAGACAAAAAAGAGGAATGGTTCATGAATTCCCAAATTATTTTAATCTGATTTTAGGTTCTCATGACAAACCACAATTTTCAGAAAGAGGATTCCTAAAACTTGATGATATAAGAGATTTTTCGAAAGACCTCATAGAGAAGTTTGATGTTAGACCACCTGAGATTGATATATATACAGGAAACTTATCTGGTGGAAACCAACAAAAAGTTATCATCGCGCGAGAAATTGGCACTTCACCTAAATTTATAGTCGTTTCCCAACCTACACGAGGATTAGACGTAGGAGCAATAGAATACGTCCACAAAGAATTGATACATTTGAGACAAGAAGGAGTGGCTATTTTACTGATATCCATGGAACTCGAAGAAATCTTGTCTTTATCTGATAGAATAATGGTTATGTATGAAGGAAAATCTATGGGTGAATTTGAAAATGGTCAATTAACAATAGAAGAGATCGGTTTAATGATGGCAGGAAAGAGTTTGGATGAAGTAAAATTAATGGAAGAGGCTGGAGAAATTAAAAGTCTATAAATAGGAGGCGCTAATAAAGTGACTTCTTCCTCAAAACTTATGAAATCAAGATGGATGTCTTTTCTAGTACCTTTTTTAGCAGTTGTAGTTTCACTTTTAATTGCAGCAATTATAATATTAGCCATAGGTCAAAATCCTTTAAAAGCCTATGGAGCCATGATTAAAGGAGCGGTTGGCAGCAGGCTTTCCTGGGCTGACAATATAACAAAAATGACTAGTTTGTTACTTACTGGTTTAGCAGTTGGCTTTGGATTTCGAGCTGGAGTTTTCAATATAGGTGCCGAAGGTCAAATGGCCATGGGAGGGATAATGGCGGTAGCGGTAGGTCTGAACTTAGGCAATGTCCCCTCTGCTGTTGCAATACCTTTGACCATTGTTGCTGGTATGGCTGGAGGAGCCTTTTGGGCATCTATAGCCGGTTGGCTTAAAGCTAAAACTGGTGCTCATGAAGTTATAAGTACCATAATGTTGAACTGGATAGCTTATCATATTACCAATTATCTGGTAGCCGGACCATTTGCTGTAGGCGCAGGCGTTCCAAAATCCCCTGAAATTGCACAAAGTGCTCAACTTCCTGCGCTATTAACAGTCCAAGCATCTACAATTCCCTCTAGTATCTTAATAGCCATAGTCGCTGCAATTGCTATTTATATAATACTGGAGAAAACAACAACCGGCTACGAAGTTAAAGCCGTAGGTTTCAATCCATATGCAGCAGAATATGGAGGTATATCGATAAGTAAAAATATAGTACTAACAATGGCTATTTCAGGAGCTTTGGCTGGCTTGGCTGGGGCTTTAGAAGTCATGTCTGTCCATCATAGGATTTTTGGAGCATTCACAAGCGATAGAGGTTTTGATGGAATAACTATTGCATTGATCGGCCAAAACAATCCTATAGGGATTATTTTTGCTGCTTTCCTCATCTCCTCCCTGAGATCTGGTTCAAATGCAATGCAAACTATAGGGGTACCAGATGATATTATTGTTGTTATACAAGGAATAATAATATACTTTGTCGCTGCAGATAGAATCATAAGAACCTGGATCATGAAAGCTACTCAACTTGGAAAGAAAAAATCACCAAAAACAATTCAAGGTGGTGAAGAAGAATGAATTGGTTTGAAGCTATATTTACTGCTTTTGCTTCACCTTTATTTTATAAATTAACGATTCTTTCTGCATTACCATTGATTTTTGCTGGAATTGGAGGAGTTTACAGCGAAATAACCGGCGTAACAAATATTGCTTTAGAAGGTATAATGAAATTAGGAGCCTTCATCGGGGTGGCTGTTACTTTTCTTACTGGGAACCCTTGGATTGGATTGATTTTAGGTATGATTGGAGGTTTAATTTTGGCCTTCTTTCATGCTTATGTTTCCATAGAATGGGCAGCAAATCAAATTGTTTCTGCTACAGCTTTGATTCTGATTGCTCAAGGGTTCACTGGTTTTCTAATGAAACCTATTTTTGGCCAAGAAGGTCAAACAGACTTTGTTGCTAAAATCCCAACGGTAAAAATAGAGGCAATTCAAAATATTCCTTTCATTGGAGAAATCTTCGGAGAAATCAGTTCCTTCTTTTACATTGCTATAGTAGTCATCATCGGATCGTGGTTTTTACTTTACAAGACTCCTTTAGGTTTAAGAATGCGCTCTGTAGGTGAAAATCCAAGGGCTGCGGATACGTTAGGTGTGAACGTTAAGGCGATAAGATACTTTGGAGTTTTAATGAGTGGAGTGCTCGCTGCATTAGGAGGGATGTATCTAGCCCTAGGTGATATAGGACAGTTTCAAGAACAGATGCCAGCCGGAAAAGGCTTCATTGCTTTGGCAGCCATGATATTAGGAAATTGGAATCCTATTGGTACAATGTGGGCAGCTTTGCTTTTCGGAGCTGCAGAAGCTATGAATATTCAACTTCAAACTTTGATGGTTCTTCCTTCAGAAATCAAAGCTTTACTAAATTTATTGCCTTTCGTTTTGACTATAATCGTAGTTGGAGGATTTGTTGGAAGAACAAGAGCACCCGCTGCCGACGGGGTTCCTTACGAAAAAGAGTAAAAGTATGTTTCAAAGGTGGATAATATGCAAGAAAATATTGAAATAGCTTTGTTAAATAAGTACAAAAAAATAATTGGTATAGATGAAGCTGGAAGAGGCCCATTAGCTGGGCCTGTTTTTGTGGGGGCTGTTGTTATAGAATCAAAAAAAGAATGCGAATTATTAGCAAAAATTGGAAGAGATTCAAAATCGTTATCTTCAAAAGAAAGAGAGAGAAGATACTTTCAAATAACGAAAAATTTTAAATATTATAGTAATTTTTCAACTTCAGATTTAATAGATCAAATAAATATATTCAAGGCGACTGAACTAGCAATTATGAAATTATTGCAAAAAGTGGTGGGAAAAAATCTGAACGATTATTATTCAATCATCGATGGAAAGTTCTTCAAACTTGATTATAACTACGAATGCATAATCAAAGGCGATCAAATATCTCCTTTAATAGGAGCTGCATCTATTGTAGCAAAATACGAAAGAGATATATATATGAATCAACTACATGAAATATATCCTAATTATGGCTTTATAAACCACAAAGGCTATCCTACCAGGAAACACATTGAAAGCATAAAAAAGTATGGTATAATATCAGAGCATAGAAAAACATTTAATCCTATTAAGAGATTCATCGAAGAAGGAATTTTATGAGGAGGCAAATATCTTGACGAAAAAAGCTCAACTATTGTTATTTTTTGTATTTCTAATTTCAACTATTCTTTATCCAAAAATAATCTATCAACCATTGGAGCAAGCAACCTTTGCAAAAGTTAATGAAGAAACACTTAATGAAGAACTATTAATATCAAGATCTCAAATAGTTTACCTTTTGTCAGATATTTATAATTCTTATCCCGAGTTTTATTCTGTTTTAACAAGAACAGCTACAGGTGTTGAACTCATGAATACATATTTAGAAGATCAAGCTTTAAAAATAGTCAATCAAGTTCTTTTTATACAATTCGTCGAACAAAAAAACATAGATTTACAACGCAAACAAACGTGGAATAACATCGAAGAAAACTTTTCAAAAGCCTTTAAAGACGTTGGAATACCTGACGAAGAAATAGAAGATTATCTTCTCGCCTTAGGTTACACTTCAAAAACAAATTATTTAGAAGATGCGTATTATTCAACATTATACAATAATTCTATAGCTGCGCTTTATACTAAAATTGTTCAAGAGGCAGAAGTAACCGACGAAGAAATTGCAAAGGAATATCAAAATAACAAAGCCATCTATAAATCTGATCCTGCAGCTGATATAAAGCTAATTATATTCAATAGCACAGAAGATGCTTCTTACACATACAATCGTATTATTGAAGGTTATTACACATATGATGAAGTATTTGAACAAACTGATTCAGCTACCTCTATGAGAATAAATCTTAAAGATGATTCAAATTCGATTGTACAAACTGTAAAAAGCAATCCTCCAGGATTTATTACAACGCCTCTTTTGTATGATTCGCAAAACGGTACATATGCTCTTTTAAAAATAGAACGAAAATACCCAGAAAAACAGTTAACTTTTGAAGAAGCAAAAGACCAAATAATTTTTAACTTAAAAGACAAAAAAGCTCAAGAATATTTTGATAAAGTTTTACCAACTGAATTCCAAAAATTTCAAGAAGAATCTTCAATAATTCTCAATTCTGATATGTTTTGAAGGAGGCTTACTCATGCCTGATATAGAAAAAGATAAAATCATAAATGCTCTGAAAGAGGTTTATGATATGGAAATTGGATTCGATATCGTTTCATTAGGTTTGATATACAAGGTAGATATAGATGAGAACAATAACGTTCACATATTGATGACATTAACCACCCCAATGTGCCCTTTGGCCGGTTTAATAATTGAAAATGCAAAAGAGAAGGTAAAAGAAATAGAACAAATCAACGATGTAGATATCGAACTTACCTTTGATCCCCCCTGGGATCCGCAGATGGCGAGTGAAGAAGTTAGAAATCTTTTGGGAATTTGAGGTAAGATAATGAAGATAACAGAGTTATTAAGTAAAATTCAGGGGGAGTTTAAAATCTCCCCCTTTCGTATATTGAAAATATTATCAAAAATTGAAGATAAAGATATATCTTTTTTTCTTAAAGATTCAGAAGTAGAAATTTCTCACCAAACTTTCGATTTTTTACTTAAACATCTTAAAGAAGGGTATCCTATAGAATACATTACCAAAAAAGTTCTTTTTTTAGGAAATGAGTTTTTTGTAGATGAAAATGTACTAATACCTAGGATAGAAACTGAAGATTTAGTAATATTAGCAGTCAATCTTATAAAAAATAAAAATATAAAACATGTAATTGATATAGGGACAGGTTCTGGTGCGATAGCCATCTCGATAAAAAAGCAATTACCAAAAATTAAGGTTCAGGCTTCTGATATTTCAGAAGCTGCGATAAAAGTAGCTCAATACAACGCTCAGAGATTAGGTGTCAATGTTGAATTTAAAATTGGTGATTGCTTAGATCCATTTTTGAAAGACATTGAAGAAGTAGAATTGATAATTTCAAATCCTCCATATGTGGAAACTTCTTTTATAGAACAAAATCGTTTTTTAAAATATGAGCCTAGAATTTCCCTTGATGGGGGATACGATGGTCAAAGTTTTTTTAAAAAGATATCTAAATATTCTCACCTTTTAAAATCTAAATATCTCTTGTTCGAAACCAGTGAATTTACTGTAAAAAAAACGGCTGAAATTCTATCAACAATAGGAAAAGTTCAAATTTTGCCTGACTCTTTTAAGAAAGAAAGATTCATCTTTATTTCTCCTTATTATTAAACAAACTTAGAACAAGCATTATCTCACCTACACCAATTTTCAATTCCTTAGCTATCTCTTGAGGGGTATAGCCATTTTTGGACAAATCAAGAATTTTTTCAGTTTTGTCGTATTTATAGTTAGCATTATCTTTACTTATATTTATATTTTTATCTTTAGCCATATCGATATTTGATGGAATATTTTCTTTCTTTGACGAGATGTTGGGAACTTCTTTGATTTTTTCAAATATCATTTTTTCTTCTTCTGGTGTCAACTTTACCAAATGGTTAGAAACATCCAAATCGGTATTTGTGTTAATAAAATCAACCAACTTTTTACTTGATATATTTAATTTTCTTGAAAGCTCGTAAACCCTTAGTCTATCGTCTTTTTCAACTGTCTCTTTTTGATTTTTATTATCCTTTTGATCTTCTAAGTTTTTTGTGTTTTGGACTTTAGTTTCAATTTCTTGTCTCTTATACGAATCTAATTTCCTTTCTAAATCTGTCAACAATGAAAAAGTTTTAGCATAAGCATCATCTAAATCTTTCATAAGTTGATCAACCAATTCTATTTTATTATCTAAAGCCCTTAACCTTGTGGAGGTTATCTTTTGAAATCTTGCTAAGAAAAGGTTCTTATCTTCTTCTAAATTTTCATGCTTTTTCTCTGTTGCATCGTTTTCTTGCAAAAAACGCCCTAAACGGATCATAAGAAAAATATTAACAATTGATATTGTGAGAGAAAGGACAACTAATAAATATAAAATAACCATTACAATTCCCCCATTTTTACGATAGTCTATTTAGATTGGAATTCTATCGTGGGATAACCTAATGCCCCAGTGTAGGAATAGCCTATAACATTCTGGTCTATATAAGTGGGAGTAGGATTTACACTTAAGACTTCCCAACCATAAGGATAATGAATACTTACAGTTACTTCCTCATTCTGAGCACTTAAAAGTTGTCCAGGAAGAGAAAATTCAATATTTCCTCTATCATTTCTATAAACCAACCCTTCCAATTTAACCGTTTCATTCACATAAATCCTTGGAGAATTGGAATTTACGGTTGACTCATAAGATAAAACCACAAAATCTCTTGGGATTTGTTCTTTTAAATTATCCAAAGATTGTTGAAAAAGAGAAAGCTTTTCTTCATCGGGGGTGTTAAACCCTTCTACCAAGGTTTCGTAATCTCTCTCGTTTTCTGTTAGTATTTCTACTTTGGTTGCAAAATCCACGGAAAGGTCTTCGTAAATAGTAAATGTAATATCTCTTGATATTACTTGAAACTGAGGCTGAAGATTTCTGTACATAAAAAATTGAAAAATAGCTAACCCAGCAAAGAAAATTAATGTTATGATTATGAAATTAAAGCTATTACCCCTTTTTTGTTTTTGATCGTTAGCCATGTGATTCCTCCTAATAAATGATCTTTAACCTGTTGATTATTTTTTATTATAACATAAATCAAGTGTTTTTTTTAAAGGTACAAAAATTTAGTCAATACCCCGTACAGATTTCTCCCTTTCACCCCCTAGCCTTCCCCGAAGAATCATTAAATTATATCAAATATAACAAGAAGTTGCAATCGTAATTCTAACTTAAAGTTATATCGGTTGTAATATCTGCACAAAACAGAGATATTATAATTAAGAATTGTTGTGGGATAAAAAGCTTCTTCCTGAAAGAATATTAATCAGCTTTTGAAATTAATATTCTTCACTAAATTCACAAAACTAAAAAAACAACCTACAAGGAGGGCTAAGATGAACGAATTAACCAGTTCTCAAATATGGATATTTGGAACCCTAGCAAGTCTGATCGCTGGTCTTGCTACTTCAATTGGAGCTATTCCAGTATTGTTTTTCAAAAAAGAGTTAAGCGAAAAAAATTTAGATATGTTTTTAGGATTTGCTGCCGGTGTTATGCTCGCAGCTACTGTTTTTTCACTTATAATTCCATCTTTAGACACGGGTGGAATATTAATAACTATTTTAGGGATATTTCTCGGCGCACTTACTATTGAATTAATGGATACCTTCTCCCCTCATGAACATTTTTTAAAGGGACATGAAGGACCTGAGTTAGCCCGTTTAAAGAAGATATGGTTGTTCGTTATCGCAATAGCACTCCATAACTTTCCGGAAGGAATGGCTGTAGGGGTGAGTTTTGGTGGTGGAATGATTGCTAATGGTATTACTGTAGCAGTTGCTATAGGACTACAAAATATTCCAGAAGGGACAGCGACAGCTTTCTCTTTAATTAAAGCAAATTATTCAAGAAAACAAAGTTTCTTTTGGAGTTTTTTGACAGGATTAGTCGAACCTATAGGAGGTTTACTTGGGGCATCTCTAGTGGTCTTAATGAAACCAGCCTTACCTTTTTTTCTTTCATTTGCGGGAGGGGCTATGCTGTACGTTATCAGCGATGAGATAATCCCAGAAACACATTCTCACGGATACGAAAGAACGGCTACTTTCTCACTGATTTTTGGATTTTTGCTGATGCTGGTCCTCGATGTAGCATTGGGCTAAAAAATATTTTTTGATAAGTTAATTTTCAAAATCCGTATTTTAGAGTTTTTAAAAACACTATAAAAAATATTTGGGAGGTCAAAAAAATATGATAAGTCAATACCTAATCTCAGTTCTAGCCGGTTGGGGCGCTGGAGCTGTTACAGGAATAATTGGAGCAAGTGCTGCAGCGGTGATTGTACCTGTTTTAATAACTTTTTTAGATATTCCAACTTTTGAAGCTATAGGAATAAGTTTAGCAACGGATGTGGTGGCATCGTTGGTAGCAGCAAATACTTATAGAAGAAACGGAAATATTGATTTAAAATCTGGATTACAGATGGCAATAAGTGCAATTGTGGGGGCTATAATTGGAAGTTGGATTTCTTCATATGTTCCTTCAGCCAGATTAGGAGGATTTACCGGAGTTGCAATCTTATTAATCGGTATAAATTTCATAAGGAAGCCTTTACATCAAAGAATACAAACTATTCAAGAAAAACATAAAAATGATCCAAATATAAGTAATGTCAAAAGAATTACTAGCTCAATACTTTGGGGTTTGTTAATCGGATTTATAGCTGGTTTTGTCGGTGCAGGCGGCGGAGTAATGATACTTCTTATACTTACACTGGTTTTAAGATACAAAATTCACGTTGCAGTAGGAACTTCTGTTCTGATAATGGCTTTTACAGCATTATCTGGTGCTGTTTCTCATGCGTTGTATGCTCCAATCCCTTGGAATTTGTTAGCTTTCGCGGTTGTAGGTGGTGCTTTAGGTTCAAAAATGGCTGCAATATTCGCTAATAGCGTTTCGGAAGAAAAACTTAGCAAAATTGCTGGAGTAGCATTTATCCTTTTAGGGGCGATGACAATTATAGACGGTATAATATCTTAATTGATCATAATTTTATTTTTTCCTTGCCCTTTTGCCATGTATAGATTTTGGTCGGCAATTTTGAAAAGTAAATCTATTTCATGGCTGTTACCATACGCTACTCCAGCTGAAAAAGTGATATTCATGGTTTCTTTTAGTTTACGGTTTATTCTTTTCAAAATAGAATATATCTCTTCTTTTTTAACATCTTCCAAAATTATTACGAATTCATCACCACCATATCTGAATATACTATCTTTTTTTCTCAAATTATCAACACATAGTTGTGCAAATCCTTTTAAGAGTTTGTCTCCTTCTTCGTGGCCATAGGTATCGTTTACCTCTTTGAAGTTGTCTAAATCAATGACAACTAAGGCTATTTGCTGATTTTTTAGATATTTTATAGAAGAAATATAATTTTCGTAACTTCTTCTGTTCCCGACCTTTGTAAGAGGATCTATCTGAGCATCTTTTTTTAATAAACTCTGATAAATTTTATTTTGCCACATCATCCAACTTTCTTTAGCATAATAATCTAGAATTTCCAGTTGATCATCTGTTATCGGTTTCCCGTTGTATCTATTATCGCAAAGATAAAAAGCAAGTCTTCCATCGTCTATTTCTATTGGTGAAATAGCTACTTCTCCCTTTAAATCGAGTAAATTTACGATCATCTCATTAAATCGACTTACAGGTAATTTAATAGTAGCATTCGACTCAATTGAGTACTTAAAAAGATCATTGTTTACCAACAATTCTTTTTTAAAAGTAATTCCTTTTATCTTTTTCTCTAAATTTGAAAAATAATTCATTTTAGATTTATATTGAGACAAATATGATTCTATATTTCTCTCAAGTGTTTCAAACTTTTCATAAGTTTTGTCAGCTTCTCTATCACTTTCAGGTCCAATAACTCTATGGACCTTGAAATCTCCGCTGTCTTCAACAAATAAGATAGCTCTATTAAAACCTCCTGCAAAGCCACCTGTTATTGCTGTCATTGTTATATATATCATTTCATCTATAGACGTTTCTGGTTTATACCCTTTTTCTAATATGATTTCTGAAGCCCCGAATACATTGGCTATTTTTGAAGAATTGAGTAGGATATCTGTAAGCATTGATCCTACTAACGGAGATGCATTTTTAAGTATTTCATACACTACTATACTTTCCTCTTTTTGAAGTGTTTCGTAATTAATTTTTACAACACTCTCCATTTGAGAACTTGCCATTTGTATTCCTTGTTCTTGGCAGTATATAATCTCTTCTACACTTTTTATCGTGAAAATTGAGAATGAATTACATATCTTTATTAATTTATACAAATTGTCAGGTACTTGAAATGGATCAGAATGAATTTTAATCATAACTTCAAACTCAAAGAGAACTTCTTTTGTGAAGTTTTCAAGTAAAAGCGTAATACCTGGATTTACATAAGCAGAATTAATTTTTGGTTGATACTTTTCTAGCAACTTTACATCCATTCTCTTCACATCTCCGTAATCTGAACCCACATTTTCATGATTACTTCTAATATTTCATCAGGTGTAATCAACTCACCGCTAGTTTTCGTTAAAGATTCGACATGTTTGTTCAATTTATTCAATCGTGACATCTCTTTAGCGTACTGGCCTGTATTCATCTCTGGAACGATTATACTTTGAGCATTTTTAAATATTAATTTAAGTCTTGAGGTAGGCATGGGCCAAATAGTGATAGGCTTAAAGAACCCTACAGGAATTTTATCTGATCTCGCTTGTTTAACCGCCTTCAAGGCACTCCTAGCAACGCTCCCATATGCAACTACTACTATATCGGCATCTTGTAGCATATATTCGTTATAAATAGAAATTTCCTCGGCAGATAATCTAATTTTTGAATCCAAATGTTCTATCACTTTTGATATGGTGTTTGGATCTCTTATGGGAAAGCCACTTTCATCATGAACTAGGCCAGAAACATGAAATCTTGTTTTTCCCATTTCAACTAATGGATTTACCGCAAATTGTTCCTCTAAATCAAAAGGTAAAAATAATTCTTCTTCTCCTAGATCAATTTCCTTTAATCTTTCGACAATCTGTGGATTCTCTTTCTCGTAATCGAAATACACGTTTTCTCTCATATGTGCTAAAGTTTCATCTAACACCAAAATAACCGGTGTTCTGTATTTTTCTGCATAATTGAACGCTGTGACAGTATATGTATAAACTTCTTCCACTGTAGAAGGATATATCGCAATAATTTGGTGATCTCCATGAGTTCCCCACCGTATCTGCATTATATCTCCTTGAGAAGGCTTGGTAGGAAGTCCTGTGCTTGGACCACCTCTCATAACATCAACAAACACACAGGGCACCTCTGTCATAATGGCGTATCCTAAAGCCTCTTGCATAAGTGAAAATCCGGGACCACTAGTAGCAGTCATGGATTTTACACCTGCAAGGGAAGCACCTATTATAGCAGCTGCACTTCCGAGCTCGTCCTCCATCTGTATAAAAGTTCCTCCAACTTTTGGCAATTCTCTAGACATGTATTCGGCTATTTCGGTTGATGGTGTAATCGGATAACCTGCAAAAAAACGACATCCTGCTTTTATAGCAGCCATTCCAACCGCTTCGTTTCCTTGTAAAAAGAGCATTTTTCCCATTAAGTTCACCTCTTCTAAAAAGAGTCTTCATTTTATTGACCTATTTGTTTTATACTTATCGCGAAATCGGGACACATTCGTTCACATTGCAAACAACCTGTACATTTTTCTGGATCTGGAACAACTGGCTTACCAAACTCTTCTTCTATTATAGCATTTACGGGACAAATCCAAGAACAGATACCACATTTTTTACAATAATTATAATTTATTATCACTTTAAACTGTTTTTTAGTGGTTTGCATTTGATGTTGCCTCCTCTAAATTATAGTATACTTAAAAATAGACCAGCAGCTATTGCTGAACCTATTACTCCAGCAACATTTGGCCCCATTGCATGCATTAAAATAAAATTACCTGGATCAGTCTCTTGAGCAATATGTTGGGCTACACGAGCTGAATCAGGAACCGCCGAAACACCTGCCGCACCAATCAATGGATTAATTTTCTCTTTCGCGAACAAATTCATCAATTTTGCGAATCCTATTCCGCTTGCCATCGCAACTATAAAAGCAATTGCGCCTAACACTATGATTTTTAAGGTTACCAAAGACAAAAATATATCAGCTGTAGCAGAAACACCTACTGATAACATTAAAAGTATTGTTACTGTGTCTAGGACGTAACGCGAGGCCGCTTCGGCTAATCTACCGGTTACCCCCGATTCTTTCAATAAGTTTCCCAACATAAGCATTCCTACTAAAGGTAGCGCTTGGGGAACCATCAAAGTAACTACAACAGTTGTTATTAGGGGAAAAATAATTCTTTCTTTTTTAGAAACCTCTCTTAACCTTCTCATTCTTATTTTTCTTTCCCTCTTAGAGGTAAATAATTTTGAAACAAAGGGCTGTAGTACTGGGATAAGCGAAATATAAGAATAGGCTGCAACCGCTATAACAGGTAATAAATCAGGAGAAAATTTAGAAGCTATGTATATGGAAGTTGGACCATCAGCACCTCCAATAATACCTATTGCAGCAGCAGAATGAAGATCAAAACCTAAAAAACTTGCCAGTAAAAAACTAATAAATATCCCGACCTGTGCAGCTCCCCCCAGAAGTATCAATTTTGGATTTGCGATCAAATATGAAAAATCAGTTAATGCTCCGATACCTAAAAAAATTAATGGTGGATAAATTCCGGTATCCAATCCCAATTTTATATACCACAACAATCCACCTGGTTGACCATTCTGAGGAGGCATAAGAATACCTGTTAATTCTGGGGGAATGTTAGCTATAACCATACCAAAGCCCAATGGAATTAAAAGAAGTGGTTCTGCGTGTTTTGATATTGCAAAATAGATAATAACCAATCCAAGAACTATCATAAAAAGTTGGGGCCATGAAAGATTTATAAATCCAGTACTTGAAAAAAAGTTGAGTATGCCTTCCGATAGCATTTAAAAACCTCCTCGGAGATAAGTATGAAATTTTTTTCAATTACTTCTACTGTATTTTATTATAACATAATCAAATTTATTGTTTCTACTTTTTATGAAAAAAGAGTTTTTTAATTTTTTTGGTATAATAAAAGTAGAATAAGTTTATCTGTCGAATTAATTTCAAAGTTGATTAATCATAATAATATATTGGAGGTGTTTCTTTGAAATACAGAAAATTTGGTAAGTATGATGTAAAGCTTTCCGCGTTGGGTTTTGGATGTATGAGATTACCCATTTTGAATGACGATCCTTCAAAAATTGATGAAGAAAGGGCCACAGAAATGCTTAGATATGCCATTGATAACGGCCTAAATTATGTTGATACCGCTTATCCTTACCACCAAGGAAATAGTGAATACTTTGTTGGAAGAGCTTTAAAAGATGGCTACAGGGAAAAAGTTTACTTAGCCACTAAAAATCCAGTCTGGTTGGCAAATAAGTACGAAGATTTTGAAAAATATTTAGATGAACAGCTGAAAAAACTTGATACCGAATATATAGATATGTATCTCTTGCACTCTTTGGATAAAGAAAGATGGGATAAGATTTCTCATTTAAACGTTTTGAATTTTCTGGATGAAGCAAAAAGAAAAGGCAAGATAAAGTTCGCCGGATTTTCTTTTCACGACGATTTCAAAACCTTTAAAAAGATCGTTGATTCTTATAACTGGGATTTTTGTCAAATACAATACAATTATCTTGATACACATTTTCAAGCAGGAATCGCCGGATTAAAGTATGCGAAAAGAAAGGGTCTGGCGGTAATTATCATGGAACCAATTAGAGGTGGGAAATTGGCAAACAAATTACCTCAAGAAGCTGTCGAAATCTTGAGTAATTTAGATAAAATCAAATCACCAGCGTACTGGGCGTTAAGATGGGTATGGAACCATCCTGAGGTAACTACTGTTTTGAGTGGAATGTCTACAATGGAACAGGTGATAGAAAATCTCAAATCAGCAGATGATTCAGATGCAAATTCCTTAAGTGAAATAGAATTAAAGACGATTGAACGGGTCAGAAATATTTACAAAAGTAAATCGAAGATAGATTGTACTGGATGTAATTATTGTGTTCCTTGCAAAAATGGCATACCTATTCCTTCAATTTTTAGCATTTACAATGAAGGTTATATATTTGATAACTTACTAGAGGCAAAAGAAAGATATCAATCTTTCATAAAGCAGGGTATAGATGCTTCTATTTGTGAGGAATGTGGGGATTGTGAAGAAGAATGCCCACAGCATATACCTATAAGATTGTTTTTAAAACAAGTAAGAAATGAATTAACTTGATCCAAAATTATGGAGGTGATCTTATGGAGAAAAAAATCCTTGGAAAAACTGGGTTTGAGGTTTCTCTTTTGGGATTAGGCGGGTTTCATATGTTGGAAATTTCAAAGGATGATGTTTCAAAATTAATGGATATTTATATAATGTCAGGCGGTAATTACGTTGAAACTGCTGCTGAATACGGAGATGGTGAATCTGAAAAGAAAATTTCATATGCCTTGAAAGACAGAAGAAATCAAGTAATTCTTGCTAGCAAATGCCATGCTCGAGATAAGAAAAATGCTCAACACTTCGTAGAAAGAACCTTAAAGAACCTGAATACTGATCATTTAGATATTTTGTTTCTCCACCATGTTACCACTCAGGAAGATGTTGAAGCCTTATTGAAAAAAGATTCGGCCTTAGATTATCTATTTCAAGCTAAAAAAGAGGGTATTATAAGAGCTATTGGTGTATCTTTCCATGGTTTGGGGAATTATGCACTTAAACTGATAAAAACAGTAGACTTAGATGTTCTAATGACAGGTTTTAACTACTTAGATATCTTCAATTTTCCGAGTACTTATCAAGAAGTCATTCCTTTTGCAAGATCAAAGAACATGGGAATTGTTGGTATGAAGGCTTTTGCAGATGGTTATCTTTACAGGTCTACTTACGATGCATTAAAATATGCTTTAACTCAAGATTTAGATGTAATGGTCGTAGGAGCAAACTCCGAAGACATGTTAAGAAAAGATATTCATGTAGCTGAAAACTTTAAACCTTTACCAAAAAAATCTATAGAAAATCTGTATTATCGTGCCCCAGAACTTGGAAATTATGTCTGTAGACAATGTGGAAAATGCTTGCCTTGTCCAGAAGATATAGAAATTATGAAAGTGTTTGAGTACGAGGGATGGTACGATAGACAAATGAGGGATTATCAACCCCATGAAGCTCCAGATTATGCACTCAGAGAAAGATTGGCGTTCTGGTTTGGAAACCAAAACGAAGCTAAAATGGCTTATTCCAAACTCAATAAGACCTTCAAAGATTGTACAGCATGTGGGATATGTGAAGAAAGATGTCCTTACGATATACCAATAATAAGAAAAATGAAATTGGTAGACTACAAGCTTGGAAAAGGAGAAATATTTTAAAATATAACTATATTGATAGATACTTTACGCATTTAGGATTTTGAGAGGCTCAAAATAATACCCCGTTTGGTGGATTACCAAACCGGGTATTATTTTTGATATTAGTTGTTAGTGACTTCCTTCATGCTTTTACCTTTCTTAGATATTAGATCCTTATACCAATTTTTATAATCGTTCAAAATCTTATCCTCCGAGATTTCATATATTTCGTTTAGATCAGTAGTCAAATCTATCTCTTCAAAAATTTCAGAAATTAAATCTTTTTTATCAGTAATTTGCTCAATTCCATAAGCATTTACCATATCTAATAAAAGTTCTCTTTCAAACTCTTTCTTTTCTTTTAAATCTTGAAATATTACAGATACTTCGTTTATCATGCTCTTTATTTTTTCTAAATAGTACTCTCTATCTCGTTTTTTCAAATTTTCGTCGAAAATTATATGATCCATTAAATCCATAAACTCCTCTTCCATTTCAATGAACAAATCATACGATTCATTATAGTAGTAAGAGTTTCCTAAAAATTGATCACTGTTTTGCAAATCTGCAATATCTTTTAGCTCATCTTCTATATCTTCCATATTCTTTATAGTAAAATCAATATCGACATCGTCTATATCATCATCGAAGGAATAATCCTCTTCTTCATCATTTTTCCCATTAAACAAATAATTTGTATACCTCTCTAATTCTTGCCGAGGTTCAGAATTTTTCAGAAATTCTTTCGGATTGAGATTATACAGAGAAAAAAAGTCATCTGTAATATTGTTGACATTTTCGTAATTAACGATCGCAATTTTCTCAATTATTTTTTCATAAAATGGAGAGATTTTCTGAGCAATATTTGGAAGTATAGCTACCCGAAAATTATTTGTTTCGTTCAACAGGTTTTTATAAAAACTTTCTATGCTCTTGCGATCACTTTCTATATACATATCAAAATGATCTCCATAGTTATTAGTGAAAATTAAATGATGCTCGATTAAACCTTTACCTATTTTTCTTAAAAATAAAAAAGATAAATTATTGCTTTCATTCAAAGAATATATAAATGACTCCTCTGAAATTATCTCCGAAGTTTGGTTTTCATGATCAGAAGAAAGAACAGAAATTATACTCTTCTTTTTTGACTTAAAAAAAGTATTAATCCTTAAGATTGTCAATATCAACGGGATATATTCTATATCAAAGGTGAGGTTATCCAATTTTCCCTTTCCTTGACCCCGTTCGGGGCGTTTCCTCATTTCATCCAAATTGAATTCGTTATTAAACCATTTGTAATTTCCAAACCTTCCTTCCACTTCATAAATATATTTCTCGTAAATATCAGGATCTTTATTGTTTCTCAACATCGACTCATCTAAGAAAATTTTTTTTACTGATAGAGGCCGAAGTTTCATATAATCACCATAATTACCTTTTAAAATTATCATCACAACACCTCTTTTACATAAAACTTTAAAATTTTTTTGATATGATCAATCCTTCAATCAGTCATATTTGTACAATTTAAAATGATAACCTATAAATATAAATAATACCAATACAATTATAACACCAATTATTTGAAAATCCCAAGTAATTAATCCTATCATACCAAAAACCACGGAAATAATATATGTAACTAATGCCACAAACAATGGTTTTATTTTATATTTTTTTCGAATTTTATCATAAATATGTTCTTTATCCCCTAAAAAAGGAGATTTTTTGCTAAGTAAACGTCTTATCACAGCATAAGCCAAATCAGTAAAATAAAACCCAGTGATAATTAACGAAATGAAATAACCCCCTCTACCAGACCTTCCGGATAGAAAGGAAAAGGAATAAAACAAAACAAAACCCAAAAGATAAGAACCCGCATCACCAAGAAAGATTTTGGCTGGTGGCAAATTGTATAATAGAAATCCAAAAATAGCAAAAGCAAAGATCAACAGTTCGTAATTTTTGGATATCAAAGAAAAGAATAACAAACTCACTATTGCCGTTCCAGCACAGACTCCGTCCATTCCATCAACCATATTTACTCCGTTAACTAAAGCCATCCCAGTTAATACCAAAATAAAAAACTGAAAAGGTTGAATAATTCCTCCGACAAAATATATTGCCATTGAGACAACAATAAACTCGGCAAATAATCTAACATAAGGAGAAACGCTCTTAATATCATCGTAAAGCCCAATAAAAGTTAAAATACTGGCTGGAATTATAAAACCGATATCATGGTAATAAAAGGGTAAGATTGAAAGAAATATAGCAACACCACCCAAATAAGGAATGGGAGCCTTATGAACTTTCAATCTATTGTCAGGCCTATCAACGATATTGTATTTTTTTGCAATTCTTATCATAATGGGAACTAAAATAACCGATAAGACAAAAGAGCTTATAAATTTTATAGCTAACAAATTGGATTCACCTACAACTTTTTAAAATTTATACTTTCTCACCTTTGGTAAAGAGGATTGATTTAATTATACTCCAAAATGTCCCTAAACCATATGAAATATGCAAAAGCAAAAACATAAACAAACTACAAAATAACAATAAGACATTTTTCTCTTTTATAGCATACTTTAATGAAAATAATGTGTCTAATAACAAATATATGAAAAACGGAATCGCTAAAATAATATTAAAAACAGTATTTTTTGACAGAACTAGAACTAAGAATAAGCAAATAAGATAAACTACGAAAATAAGAGGAATGAAATGTCTAAAGGAAATCCCATGAGGAGATATTTTAAGAGTTATATAATTCCAAAAACCATTTGAAAAATTCTTTTTTATAAAATCCCCCAACCCATGTGGAACATAATAATTATTTGTTATTGGTAATAAAAAGATTTTTAAACCCTTTTTCCTCATCCTATAATTAAATTCGATATCTTGATTTCTTAAAAGTCTTTCATTAAAATATCCTACTGTATCAAAAACTTTTCTTCTATAACATGCATATGCAACAGTATCAACTTCTAATGGTTCTTTCACTTGATACCTATGCCTAGCTGCAGTACCAAAGGGGGAAGAATACGAGAAAGCCATCGATTTTTGTAAACAACTTTTAGCATTAACAGGGGTAGCCAAAGACACCCCTCCAACTGCACTCGCTTCTGGATGTTTCATCAAAAATTCAACACTATATTCCACATATTTTTTATCGAATTCTGTATGGGAACCTGCTATAAAAACAAAATTCCCCTTACTATTCTTGATCCCTAAATTTAAACCGTAAGGGGTATATTTTTTTACATTCGTAATGATTTTTATATTATTAATTTTTTCAGCAAATTTCTCTATTATACTAACAGTTCTATCTGTCGATTGACCATCAACGACAATTATTTCATCCGGCTTTCTTGTCTGATTGATTAAAGAATTTAACGCATGCTCGATCGTTTTTTCTTCATTTCTGCAAACTAATATTACTGATACTGAGGGTAAAAAGATTTGTTATCACTCCTCGCATAATATGTATGATGTAAAACTTTAGAAATTCTAAAAATTGTTTGTTAACGCCCCTTCACCCCGTTCCGACCTATACATACAGATATTGGCATATCCTCCAACCAAATAATAGTCTCAACGCTTCATAAAAGGGTAGATCTAAAAAGAATATGAAGTTCTTTTTGTACTTCCTTTTAAGATCTGTTGTCGTTTTGTTTAGATTGTCATAATAGTTGGGGCCCTTTAAATTGATCTTGACTCCCGTTTTGTGTTGTGTAAATAAATCCGTTATAAATTTTTTAGAAGTGGTTTCCGTCGATGATAAAAATATTAGTGGTACATTGTTGAAATAACGTTCAATTTTTTTTGCATACGAATTAAATTGCTGTATATCTTTTTCTTGATAATATTTGTAGAGTAATAGTTCGTAAAGTTCTGAATCTTCTGCCTTGTAAGGTTTAGGATTACCAGTTTGAAATTGTATTCTTTCGTAAAAAGGACAATAACTCGGAGGTTCTACCTTTTCAGAGTTCGATAAAGTTTTGATGCAGTTTATACATGGAGTTTTATCTTCTTTCAAGAG
The DNA here is from genome assembly GCF_002895605.1 of Petrotoga miotherma DSM 10691. Lineage (GTDB taxonomy): Bacteria > Thermotogota > Thermotogae > Petrotogales > Petrotogaceae > Petrotoga > Petrotoga miotherma. The sequence continues at coordinate 14,238 of NZ_AZRM01000030.1, read as the reverse complement.
AGCAAAGGTAGAGAAGGCCTTTTCCGAATCAGAAATAAATAGACTTACATAATAGTTTATCAAATTTACAACCCTTTTTGCTCTCCCCTCAAGGTAAGCTTTTGATAAAAAGGATAAAGATTTTTGAAAATCTTTCTCGTAAGCGCTCAGTCCCATGTTTATAAATGAATAATCTAAAAAGGAATTAGACAATTTAATCATTTTATATGCGTTGTAAAAATCTTTCCTTTTTAGAAAGAATAGGCTGAGGGTTAAATAAACTAAACCATTTTTTGGATGTGTACTGATTAGTTCCGTGAAATATTTATTTGCGTCTTCGTCATCCCGCATTATTTTCAAAAAACCTTTGTTTATCTTAGAGTTTATATCTTTCTTTCTTTCAAAAAAACCTTCGGCTTTTTGAAAATCGTTTCTGAATAGGTGCATCAATCCAAATTGATTCGAATATTCTTGAAGAGATTTGTTACTTAACCTTAGTTCAAAAAAATACGATAGTTTTTCGTTCGATAGATCTATATCGTAAATTATCAAATCAAACCAATTATTTATATTGTTTATAGAAACGCTTAATTTTTCTATTTCATAGTCAGCTTTATATATGGTTTTACTCGTTTTCCTTTTCTGATGTGTATCAGGTATTCTTATGCCCTTTTTTTCTAATTCTTTTTCGATTTCTTCTTTTATTTTGTATAAATTTCGCAATCTATCTTCCGCATTATTATTTTCATTTTTATCAGTCAATTTTTTCACTCCTATCCAAAGAGAAACTGAAATAAGAATCCTTACCAATTATTATATGATCGTTCATGTTTATACCTAAGATCTCACCAGATTCCATGATTTTTTTCGTTATGTCTCTATCATGCATGCTTGGTGTGGGATCCCCTGATGGATGATTATGTACTAAAATGAAGGACACTGCGTTGTACATTATAGCTTCTTTAAAAATATCTCGTGGGTGAGCAATTGAAATATTTACCGTTCCATTGGAAATGTCTTTAATAGTTATGATGTGAAGTTTAGAATCTAAAAAAATAGCTCTCACTGTTTCTTTGGTTAGATATATCATGTCCTCACAAACATGGTATGCTTCTTCTGGAGATGTTACCTTTTGGTACTTTTGACGCAATTTTTGAAGGTGATATCTTTTCCCTATTTCTAATGCAGCTTTTAGATTTATTGCGCCAACCTTTCCTACTCCTTTTTCTTCTGAGATTTCTTCAAGTGATATATCGACCAATTGACTCAATGTTTTATATTTTTTTAATATCTGTTCAGAAACATCAAATACGTTATAATTTTTAACTCCATGTCTTAGGATTATGGCTATAAGTTCTTCGTCTTTGAGAGATTGTGGCCCATATTTTTCTAGTTTCTCTCTTGGTTTTAGTTCATCTTCCATTATTTTCTCCTTTTCGGCTTTTAATAGAAATTTTTGGAATATTTGAAATAATTTTATAAGGTTGCGAACATTTGTCTCAATTGCCAATATAATTTTGCTAGAGGTAGGCCCATTATGTTATAGTAATCACCTTCAATTTTTTTTACAAAAACAGCAGCGAAATCTTGAATAGCATAAGCTCCCGCTTTGTCATAGACATTGTTATTACTTATATAAAAATTTATTACTTCTTCATCCAATTTATAAAAAGTCACCTTCGAAACTTCATAAAAAGAAGAAAATTTTTCCATTGATCTTAAAGTTATTCCTGTGTAAACGCAATGAGTTTTATTTGATAAGGTTTTAAGCATGTGGAAAGCTTCATTGTAATTGTGAGGCTTTCCAAATATTTTTCCATCCAAAGTTACTATAGTATCAGCCGTTATTAGAAGCTCTCCCACTGAAATTTCAATATTTTTACTTTTTTTATATGAAATTTCTTGTACAATTTCAGAAGGTGTTGTAGAGTTATAAGTTTCATCAATATTAGCTGTTCTAATCGTAAAATTTTTTGTTATTAATTTTAAAAGCTCTTGTCTTCGAGGGGATGAGGATCCTAAAACTATTTCAACTTTTGAATCTATCAAGGTTGACACTCCTTAAAATATAGTTCACAATTGTTGCGTTTATAAATGCCGTTAATATACCAAAAAAAAGCATGTAAGGGAAATACCAAAAAATATTAGGTGATTTAACAATAAAAAGACTGGCGATTATTAATTGTACAGCGTTGCTGAAAAAGGCTCCTATTTCACTAATCCCTAAGATCCCAAATTTATTGGTAAATTTGAAGGATAAGGACATAAATAAAGCACTGGCCAGTGAACCACCTAATCCCATCCAAAACATGGGAGATAAAAATCTTCCACTTAGTATTGAACCCAGCAAAGTTTTTAACAGAGCTATGTATAAAGTATTAGTAACGCTAATTCCACTCACTACAGACATCAACAAAGGAAAGTTGGAAAATCCCCATCTCGCTCCTGGAACAGAAACAGGCATGGGTAAAAAGGATTCAACATAGTAAATAGCAGAGGCTAATGCGGTTAAAATCGCTATATGAGATATTGTTTTTGTTCTTTTTACCATGTATAGATATCGATCTCCGTGTCATCTTCGGTCCCTAATGGTTTTACAATTATTTCATTTGGAATACAAATAATCGGTTGATTAGGGTTTTCTACCCATCCTGTATTTTCACAGACTTTCAAAGGACATGATGAATCGATAACTCTAATTCTTTGATCTATGTATTCTACATTCATCAATAACTCACCTTCATCATTTTTTATACTGTAAGTGCCTTCCTTAGTTATTTGCAAAATCTTTTCCCTTTTTAAGTAAACTTCTGCACCATTTATCCCTTTTTTTGGATAAGCGTTCATAAAAATCATCACTAAAACTAACAATATTACTACTAAAAGTAAGTATAGATCATTTTTCTTAGTGAATTTCATTGATTATCACATTTTCTCCCGAAAATAGTCAAAACCATTGGTCTCGGTGCTTTCTCCCGTTGGGGATATAACCAAAGCTTGAATGCCAAAATCCGTGAAATAATCTAAGGCAGGGTTATCGTATCCTAAAACGAAAAGAGCCGTAGAAAAGATGTCCGCTATCATTGCTTTTTCTGCTACCACAGTCACACTGGATGCATTTCTTGCTGGGTATCCATCTTCTGGGTCTAAGATATGATGATATTTTTTACCGTCTTGGACAAAAAATCTTTCGTAATCTCCAGATGTAGCCACCGCACCGCTTGCTAAATAAATTGTATCTATGGATTTTAAAGCATCTTGTGAAAAAGGATCCCTTATCCCTATAACCCAGGCAAGTTCTCCAAACTTTGGACCTATTATACCGATATCTCCACCAGCATCGACAAAACCTGTAGCCCCAGGATCTATTTCCTTAATTTTTTGTATGACTAAATCAATTGCATATCCTTTAGCTATTCCTCCTAAGTCCACTTCGACACCATCTTTTAGTAATGAAATTTCTCTCTTTTCTTCGTCGATTTTTATGAATCTGTAATCAACATTTTCTAATGCTTCATTTATTTCTTCTTGGGTTGGAACTTTTTTGGAAGAATTTATATCATCAAATCCCCATAATTTAAGCAGGGGCCTCACAGTGGGGTCGAAAGTTCCACCTGTTATTACTGCATAATTGTAGGTAGCTTGAAATAAAAATAATCCCTCTTCGTCGACTTCAACTTTTCTATCAGTATTTAATTTTTGGACTATACTACCTTCGACGTTGGGACTAAATTTGTTGTGTAATCTATACAACTCTTGTTCTGCTGTGTTCAATAAAACATTTGAAGATACTTTATCCCCTGCTACTTTTACCCTTACAATGGTGCCAAGCACCGGGAACTCTTCTTCTTCGTAAACTGGGTTGGGTTTAGAAAATAATAACAAAGATAATAAAAATATACCTACACCAACAGCAGCTATATATAGATATACTCTCAAACTACGCATATTTTTCTGCCGCAATTTTCACACTCTCCGTTTTTATTTAGATTTTCAATTTTTATGTCGTATCCTTTTCTTTGAATAAGGAGTGTCCCACAATTTGGACAATAAGTATTTTCGTATGTTGAAGACAAAATGTTACCAAGATATACAAAATTGAGATATTTTTTTGCAAGCTTATAAGTTTTTTCTAAAAAGTTGATATCTGTCGGTGGTTCGTTATATTTATATGCAGGAAAATACCGCGATAAATGAAGGGGAATATCTTTAGAAATGCTTGCTAGCCAAGAAAATTCTTCTTCTAGTTCTTCCAAATTATCGTTTACTTTGGGAACTACCAATGTAGTTACTTCAATGTGAATACCTTCTTCATAGGCTATTTTTATCGTTTTTTTAACCGGTTCTAATCTTCCTTTTAATATTTTCATATAATTTTTATCGTCGAATACTTTTAAATCTATATTCATTGCGTCAATATATTGTAGCATAAGTCTCAAAGGTTTTTCGTTTATGAATCCGTTCGTTACTAAAACATTGTAGTTGTCAGGATTAGCATATTTAACTTCTCTTGATGAATCCAAAACGAATTCATACCAAACTATCGGTTCTGAATATGTATACGCAACACCTCGAACACCATAATTATCCATCAAAGATGGGATAGCGTTGGGATATATTTTCTTTTGATATCGAGGTTTTAGATGGGCAATTTCGTAATTTTGGCAAAAAGGACATTTTAAATTACAGCCCCAAGTTCCCAGGGAAAGGATTTTTTCGCCAGGATGAAAGTGAAAAAGTGGCTTTTTTTCTATTGGATCGAGAGCTATACTGGTAACATCCCTATAATTTAATGAATACATCTCACCTTTTATATTTTGCCTAACCCCACATATCCCTGTTTTGCCAGGATATAATATACATTGGTGAGGACATAAGGTGCATTTCAAAATATCGTCTTTAAATTCCTCATAGAACAAGGAATTGATTTTCATTTACTTCACCTCTATTATTTTAAAAAAACCTCTCCACAGTGAATTTGTATATTTCTATTGGTTCATTTTTATAAATACCAGCTTTTAATTTGACTATTCTCAATTGTTCTTCCACAGTATCAACTCCTTCTAGATCAGGTAAAAGAACCCCTCTCTTGTAACCACTTTTAACAACTATTCCAAAGATTTTAGGATCCAACTCATTCATATCATTCACTTTTTCTAAATCTGATAGAACATCAACTGAAATAACTAGATCGTCTAATTCCTTTGGCGAAAGAGGAGGGAACCGTGGATCACTTGTGGCAGCAGCGATCGCATTTTCTCTTATCTCCATGATTAAATTATCGTAAACGGGCATAATGGTACCAATACAACCTCTCAATTCTCCAGAGCTTTTGTGAAGACTCACAAAACATCCTCTTTTTTTGTTAAATAAATCTTTTGGAAGAGTTTCATCAAAATCTATTTTTCTTTTTTCTTTTACATATGCTTCTATCACTTTTCTTGCCCAAATTACATATGGATGGTGTTCATTCAATATTATCACCTCTCAAATTTAAAAACGATTCAAGGCGAATTTCATTCAAAGACAAAAATAACATTTATTAAATTAGAAAGTAAACTTTATTTTTCATTGGTGAATTATAATATATTTTCAAACGACTACACTTCAAAAACAAAATAATAAATATAGTAGCAAGGAGAAAAATAAATATGGCAAAATATGAAAAAACAAGGGTTCTCTCTATCTTAGAGGCGGGTTCATACAACGCGTTTTTTATCGGTACACAAGGTTTTATTTTCACAACTCTTGCTATATATTTCAACGCATCTCCTCTTTTTATATCAGTTATGACCTCTTTTCCTATTATAGCACAGATGTTTCAGATTTTTTCTTCACGAATAAACCAGATTATTGGTTCAAGAAAGAAAAGCTTGGTAATAAACGCGTTTATATCGAGAACTTTATTTGTTTTATTGCCAATTTTTATATTCTTTGATGTGAGATCCGAGTATATTATATTAATTATTATCCTTTTATTTTCTTTTTTCGGAACATTTGTAGGCAACACTTGGACGGTTTTGATTAAAGGGGTTGTTCCCTTTGAACAAAGAGGTAAATATTTCGGAATTCGTAATATATTCTCTTCCATAACTGGTATAATAATGCTGTATCTTTATTCTATATTTTTAGAATTTCCAAATTTTAAAACAGGGTTATTACTGGTTACAGGCTTTATGGCATTTTTTTCAGTTCTGTCAGCTTTTTTGTTGATGAAACATGAGTTTCCCGAAGAAAGTGAAAAAATTTCCACCTTTAATCTAAACATTTTTGTACCTTTTAAAGATAGAAACTTTAAAAACTTCCTACTTTTTATGTTTGTTTGGAGTTTTGCCATAGAATTTGCAAGGCCTTACTTTTCCTATTATGAAGTAGCGATTTTGAATATAAATTATCAATTTCTTGGAAATATGGGAATAATAACAAGCGTTATCTCTATTTTTTTATATCTATTTTTTGGAGTAGTGGCAGACAGGTTTGGCAGCAAAAACGTTCTAAGTTTGGGGATTTTATTGTCAACTTTCAGCCCTTTGATGTACTTTTTAATGAATGCAACGAATTATAGGAGTATCGAATTATTAAATGCTATATTTTCCGCCTTTGCTTGGTCGGCAATAAATTTAGCTATTTTCAATCTACTTTTAGAAATATCCAAAGAGCCATCCGAAAATTATATCGCGGCCAACTCCTTCATCGCCGGGATTGCGGCTATTTTTGGCTCGTTGAGTGGGGGTCTCTTAGCAAATCATCTAAAAAATATAGAGATTCATTTTATGGGGGACCCCTATCATGGGATTCAATTGATTTTTATCATAGGATTCATATTAAGGATCATATCTGTTATTCTATTAACTGAAGTTGAGGCAATGGAAAAGCCCATTAGATATAAAGGAATATTCTCACCCGAAGCAGCTTTGTTTAAAAGAAGAGAAATCAATTTTCCTTTTGATTTATTCAGAAGGAACAGAAGGAAAATCAAAAAAAGTGAACTTCCCCCTTCCGTTGATGTAGAAAACGAAGAGAAAAATCAAGTAGTTACAAATGACAATAAAGAAGATAAGGAATAAATTCAATCTTTGATTTAATAAAGCAGAGAGTGTAAAATTAGATTGACACCATTCATCAAAAATTTAGGAGGTCGCATTAATGGATATTGGAAAAAGATATATGCCACACGAACTTGAAAATAGATGGTATAAGATTTGGGAAGAATCCCATTCCTTTGAGCCAAGACAAGGAAACGATAAGTTCAGTATAGTAATTCCGCCTCCAAATATAACTGGCAAAATACATATTGGTCATGCTTTAAATATCGTTCTTCAGGATATCTCCGTAAGATATAATAGAATGAAAGGGAAGGAAACAGTTTGGATACCCGGAGAAGATCATGCGGGGATAGCAACACAACATGTTGTTGAAAAATATCTTTTAAAAGAAGAAGGTAAAAGAAGAGAAGATTATACTAGAGAAGAATTTTTAAAAATTACTTGGGATTGGGCAAACAAATATCGTAATCACATACGTGAACAGATAAAAGCATTGGCAGCCTCTGTCGATTGGAGCAGAGAAAGATTCACTTTAGATGAAGGGCTCAACCAAGCGGTAAGAAAGGTCTTCGTTTCTTTGTACAATGAAGGTTTAATATACAAAGGAAAATATATAGTAAATTGGTGTCCTTCCTGTGGAACCGTCCTGGCAGACGATGAGGTTGAACACAGCGAAGAAAAAGGCAAACTTTGGTATATAAAATATCGTCTTGAAAATACTCAAAATTATGTAACTGTAGCAACCACTAGACCTGAAACTATGTTAGGAGATACAGCTCTCGCTGTTAATCCTTCAGATGAAAGGTATAAAAATTTGGTTGGAAAAATCGCTATTTTGCCAATTGTCGGAAGGAAACTGAAAATTATAGCGGATCCTTACGTAGACCCAAACTTTGGTACAGGTGTCGTCAAGGTTACACCTGCCCATGATCCCAACGATTATCAAATTGGTTTAAGACACAACTTGGAAAGAATACAAATTATAGACGAAAATGCAAAGATAAACGAAAATGGCGGCAAGTACGCTGGATTAGATAGGTATATAGCTAGAAAAAGAATAGTCGAAGACTTGAAAAAAGAGGGATTATTAGAAAAAGAGGAAGATTATACTCATTCAGTCGGTCATTGTTACAGATGTGGCACCGTTATAGAACCTCTTCTTTTGGATCAATGGTTTGTGAAAATGAAACCCTTAGCAGAAAAAGCAATCCAAGTAGTGGAAAATGATGAAATAAAATTTTACCCCGAAAGATGGAAAAAAGTGTATCTTAACTGGATGTATGAAATAAGGGATTGGTGTATATCAAGACAGCTTTGGTGGGGACATAGAATCCCCGTTTGGTATTGCCAAAACTGCGGGCATGTGAATGTATCCGTCGAAGACGTTAAAAAGTGTGAAAAATGTGGCTCTACGGATCTAAAACAAGATGAGGATGTACTAGATACGTGGTTTTCTTCAGCTCTTTGGCCTTTTTCTACCCTAGGATGGCCCGAAAAAACGGAAGATCTTAAAAAATTCTATCCAACCGATTTGTTAGTCACCGGATTTGATATAATCTTTTTTTGGGTTGCAAGAATGATAATGATGGGAGAAAAGTTCATGGGGGAGAAGCCCTTTCATGATGTTTACCTACATCAATTGATAAGAGACAAATATGGAAGAAAGATGTCTAAATCGTTGGGCAACGGTATAGATCCCTTAGAAGTAATTAACGAATATGGAACGGATCCTGTTAGATTTACTTTAGCAATTTTAGCTGCTCAAGGAAGAGATATTAAATTAGATGTTGGATCCTTCGATGCCTACAGAAAGTTTGCAAATAAAATATGGAATGCCGCTAGATTTGTACTCTTAAATATGGAAGACTACGAGAAAATTGTACTGAAAGAAGAAGATTTAAAAATCGAAGACAAATGGATTTTAACCAGATTGAATTCTACAATACTAGAAATATCCAAAGATTTAGAAGTTTATAACTACGATCAAGCTGCAAGAAAACTATATGATTTTTTCTGGAATGAATTATGTGATTGGTATATAGAAGCCTCAAAAAATAGGTTAAATTCGAGTGGTAAAGATAAATTGGTAGTACAAAATGTTATTCTGCAAGTCTTTGATTCTTCATTACGTTTATTACATCCTTTTATGCCTTATATATCGGAAGAACTATGGCAAAAATTGCCTATAGAGAAAGATTCAGAATTATTGATAAGCGCTAAGTGGCCAGAGAGTAACGAGAATAATATTTATCCTGAATCAGAAAAGGTATTCTTGAAGATTATGGAGTTAGTTAAGGGTGTAAGGAACGTTAAAGCCGAAATGGATATACCCCAAACACAAAAGGTTGACTTGAAATACAAAATTGTCGCAAAAAACGACGATTTTATAGAAAAAAACATAAGTTTAATTGAACATTTAGCTTTTTTGAAAGATATAACTCAAACCGAAGTGAAACCAGCAAAATCTGCCACTGCTTATGTAGATGAAAGTGTAGAAGTTTACATACCTTTAGGTGATTACATAGACATCGATACAGAGAAACAAAGGTTAACAAAAAAATTGGAAAAGCTAGCAAAAGATATAGAATTATATAATAAAAAATTATCAAATAAAAATTTCGTCGAAAAGGCTGATCCGGATGTAGTAGAAAAAACAAAAGAAGATTTGATAGAAAGTGAGAAAAAATATCAAAAATTGCAAACACTCTTAAAGGAGATTAGTTAAATGGAATTTACCAATTTAGTTGATTATCTTTATCAAAGAGGAGCAGCAAATTTCAAGGTGAAATTAGGTCTCGAAAGGATAGAAGAATTAACTAAACGTATAGGATGCCCGCAGAATTCGTTCAAAAGTATACACGTCACAGGTACTAACGGAAAAGGAAGTGTTACCACTGCACTTTCACAAATTTTAAGATATAATGGAATGAAAGTTGGAACCTTTATATCCCCACATTTGGTTTCATTAACCGAGAGAATAAAAATAAATGGGGAAAACATTTCTGAGAGAGAATTTGTGCAGATATACAATGAGATTGAAGAAGAAATAAAAAAAATGGATCTGAAAGGTGAAGAATATGCACCATCATTTTTTGAAATAACAACAGCTATGGCCTTTAAGTATTTTGAAAAGCAAAAAGTGGATGTAGGAATCATTGAAGTGGGTTTAGGAGGAAGGTTGGATGCTACTAATGTTATCAATTCTGATGTTTCAGTCATAACCTCTATATCTAAAGACCATATCAAAACTTTAGGTAATACTCTTGAAGCGATAGCTTATGAAAAAGCAGGTATCATAAAGAAAAACAATTTTTTGGTATTGGGAAATATAGACGAAAGCCCAAAAAAAGTTATCTTAAATAAAGCTAAAGAAGTCAATGCAGAAAAAGTTTATGAACATGGAAAAGATTTTAATTCTACCAACCATAGATATTTTATTAACAATAATATGTTAGATTATTATGGTATTAATTCTGAAATTAAAGATCTGATTTTTGGTGCCAACGGGACGTTCCAAATGGAAAACGTTACAACATCTTTGGCAGTAGTAGAAGCGTTTATGCAAAAATTTGGAAAAGCTCTATCTATTGAGAAAATCCGAGAAGCTATGGCAAACTTTTATTGGGAAGGTAGGTTTGAGTACACAGAAATAAACGGTAAAAAGATAGTTTTCGACGGTGCCCACAATTTTGCTGCTGCCCAACAATTAGAAAAAAGCATCAATCTTTACTTTCCTACTCAGAAAAAAATTGCCTTGATTGGGATATTGGATGATAAAGACTACAAAAAAATGTCACAAATTTTTGCTTCAGTTTTTGATAAAATTATTGTAACATCAGTTCCTACCGAAAGGGGAAGACATCCTGAATTAATATATGAAGAATTTAAAAAGCATACCAAAAATGTTGAGTTTATAAAAGACCCTTCGGAAGGTTTCAATAAGCTTTTATCAGAAAAAAGTGATATTTATTTTTTCACTGGTTCTTTGTATCTCCTTGGAAAAATCAAAGAATTAATATCCACTAATTTAGTAGCATTGTAGATATCTTTTATCGAGGTATATAATATGATAAGAAAAATTAACGCAACAATTGAAGATTTTGAGGACGAAAAAGTTCTAATCAAAATTGGAGCTTTAACTCTGGAAGCGTATCCTTCGTTCAACGTTATAAGATACTTAAAAAAGGGTGACAAATACGAATTCTTCGCATCCCTGGAAATAAGCGAATGGAACACATCACTCTATATTTTTAAAGATAAAATAGAAAGAGATGTTTTTGAAAGTTTAAAGAAAGTTTCAAAAATCGGACCAAGAATTGCTTCAAAAATCCTTAGAAAAACGGATGCAGAAGAATTTATACAAATGATAAACTCCCAAGATACAACGCTCCTTTCAAACCTGCCTGGCATAGGTAAGAAAACAGCCGAAAGACTAATATCTGAACTTTCTGATTCTTTCAGTGCCTATTCAGCTGGGGTAGGCGCTCAATCGTATGGAAATAATAATGTAAAAGAAGCTATAGAAGCTTTAGAAACTCTTGGATTTCAAAGATATGAAATTATGAAGGTCATAGGTCAACTTGATCTAGAAGAACTAAAAACGGAAGAAATAATTAAAGAATGCCTTACAAGGCTGTAGGTAATTTTCTGGTGGGATTTGCGAAGCGAAGAGGCGCTAACAAAAATCTTTAGAAATTAAAAAAATTTCAAAAAAATCTTTTGATTTTAAAGGGTCACAGGGCGAAGCCCTCCACCCCTTGTTGGACTTAGGGACCGTAGGTCCCTTCCTTAAGAAGGGTGGAGAGGTGGGTAGGGGCGCTAAAAATTATGAAAGGAGGAGGTAGATATAAAAGTATTAATACTTGCTGCTGGGCAAGGAAAACGAATGAAATCAAAGATCCCAAAAGTTGCACATAAAATTCTAGATAAGCCAATGATAAATTGGGTCATAGATGTTGCAGGAAAAATAACCGACGAAATCGGGATAGTCCTAGGAAATGGTAAAGATCTAGTAAAAGAATTGTTGGATGAAAATGTTAAAATTTTTGAGCAAAAAGAAAGATTAGGAACGGGTCATGCTGTACTCTGTGCAGAACAATTTCTCGATGATAGCGATATCTTGATACTTTACGGCGATGTGCCATTTATCTCTTACCAAACTTTAAATTCTCTCATTGAAAAACATTTAAAAGATAATAACAGTTCGACTATACTCTCAGTAAAATTAGAGGATCCAACTGGTTATGGACGCATAATAAAAAACGAAGATAAATTTGTTAAAATTGTTGAGGAAAAAGATGCCGATACTTTTGAAAAGCAAATAAAAGAAGTTTATACAGGAATTGCTGTTTACAAAGGAGAGCAATTAAAAGAAGCCTTACACCGTATCACTCCACAAAATGCCCAGGGAGAATATTATTTAACCGATGTTTTTGAACTTCTGGAAAAAGTTGGTGTGGTAGAATTAGAAAATGAAATAGAGGTTATTGGTATAAACGATAGGATACAGTTAGCAGAAGCTGAAAAAAAGATAAGAAAAGAAATTTTAAAGAAACACATGCTAAATGGAGTTACAATACAGGATCCAGATTCTACATACATCTCCGCTGATGTAAGTATTGGCGCTGATACAATAATTTATCCTCAAACATTTATATACGGAAAAACGACCATTGGAAAAGATTGTGAAATAGGTCCATTAACAAGGATCAAAGATTGTATTATAGAAGACAATGTGAAAATAATTCGCTCAGAATGCGAATTAAGTAGAATACAAAAAAATGTTTCTATAGGTCCTTTTTCAAGGCTAAGAGAAGGAACAGAGTTGCAAGAAAACGTTAAAATAGGTAATTTTGTTGAAACTAAGAAAACTAAAATATCTTGCAACAGTAAAGCACAGCATTTAACTTATTTAGGTGACACTTATGTTGGGAGAAATGTAAACATTGGTGCAGGAACTATAACATGTAACTACGATGGTAAGAAAAAGAACAAGACCTTTATAGATGATGGAGCCTTTATTGGAAGTAACACCTCTTTAGTTGCACCTGTTAATATTGGAAAAAATTCTCTTGTAGGAGCTGGGTCTGTGATAACAAAAGATGTGCCAGACAATGCTTTAACCTTAGCAAGAGCACATCAAATAAACAAAGAAAATTGGGTGTTAAAAAGGGATTCACAAAATGTAGAGAAGGGAGTATAAAAATGTCAACTAAAGAGAATCAATTCAAAGTGTTTGCAGGAAACTCTAACCCTCTTTTAGCTAAAAAAATTGTCGAATACATGGACACAAGATTGGGTGACTGCGAAGTATCAACTTTTGCAGATGGTGAAGTAAATGTAAAAATTAACGAAACAGTGAGAGGATTCGATGTATATTTAATTCAATCCATAGCTCCGCCTGTAAATAATAATATCATGGAATTGCTGATAATGATCGATGCCCTGAGAAGGGCTTCTGCTGCATCTATATCTGTTATAATTCCATACTTTGGGTATGCTCGTCAAGATAGAAAAGCCAGGGGTAGAGATCCAATTACTGCAAAGCTTGTTGCCAACTTAATTACAACTGCTGGCGCAACTAGGGTAGTGACAATTGATCTTCATGCCGAACAAATCCAAGGTTTCTTTGATATACCAGTTGATAATCTTTGGAGTTTCCCGATTTTTTCAAAATATTTTTTAGAAGAAATGAAATTGACACAACATGACACCGTGGTAGTATCCCCGGATGTTGGTGGCGTAAAACGAGCTAGAAAGTTTGCCCAAAAATTAGGATCTTCTTTAGCTATCCTCGACAAAAGAAGGCCTAAAGATAACGTTGCTGAAGTAATAAACGTAATAGGAGAGGTAGAGGGTGCTAATTGTATAATATTTGATGATATAATAGATACTGGTGGATCTCTTGTAGCTGCTGCTGAAACTCTACATAATAAAGGTGCAAAAAAAATTATCGCTGCCGCTACACATGGGATATTTTCACTAAATGCCGTTGAAAAATTGCAAAATTCAAGTATTGATAAAATAATTGTTACAGATACAATATATCATAAAGAATTGCCTGACAAATTTGTGGAATTAAACTCCTCTGAACTTTTGGGAGAAGCGATAGTCAGAATAAGAAAAAATTTATCTGTTAGTATACTTTTCAGATAATTAACGGTTGGGAAGCTAGGAAAAAGGATTATTTTCTTTTCCTTATGGGTGGGGAGCG